>JAQIBO010000521.1 GCA_027859055.1 Spirochaeta sp. | reverse complement strand
GCGGTGGGAAAGGTGGTCCAGGCGCATGTGGGCGAGGGCCGCCGTGGCCCGCGCCCGCGCCTCCCGGCGGGGGATGCGCCTGATCCGCAGGGGCCACATCACGTTGGCAAGGACGCTGTCCGCGAAGATGTACGGACGCTGGTGGACAAGAAGCGGCGCCGCGCCGGCTTCCGAACTGATCGTACCGGCGTCGGGGACCAGGAGTCCCGCAAGCAGTTTGAGGACGGTTGTCTTGCCGGACCCGTTTTCGCCGGTCAGTACGGTAATGCGACTTCGCAGAAACGTGAGTTCGTTTATATCCACCAGCGGCGACTCCGCTGTGGTGGGGCCGTAGGAGAAGCGAAGATCGCTGACGGTAATCGACGCTGACGGCGGCGTCGGATGCTGGGTTTTCATGCGGCGCGCCGCTTTGCACCGGGGCGAAACCGGATGAGGTAGTTGAGGCCGAAGTTGACCCCGAAGGCGACGACAAGAAGCACGACGCCCAGGGCGAGGGACATGGCGAAGGCGCCTTTTTGCGTTTCCAGGGCGATTGCGGTGGGGATGGTGCGGGTGTACCAGCGGATGTTGCCACCGAGCATCATGGCGGTGCCGACTTCACCGACAACGCGCCCAAAGCCGGTCAGGACCGCCGAGGCGACGGCGATGCGCCCTTCCAGGAGGATTTTGAGGGTTCGTTGGCCCGGTGTGGCGCCGAGGGTTGCGAGGGTTTCCGGGAGTTCCGGGTCCAGCCGGGAGAGGCCGCCGTAGACGAGTGAGACCAGGATGGGAAGCACCAGGACGGTCTGGCCGATGATGACGGCGCCGGGGGTGTACATGAGGCCGAGTACGCCCAGCGGGCCGGAGCGGGAGAGAATCGAGAATACCAGCAGGCCGACAACCACGGTGGGGATTCCCATGAGGGTGTGCGCCGCGGCAACAATCATCCGTTTGCCCGGGAAGTCGCGGAACGCCAGGAGCACCCCGGCGGGTATGCCGATGAGCGCGCCGAGCGCGGTGGATGCCAGGGCAAAGTTGATTGAGTTCGCGGTGATCGCTGCAAGCTCCCGGTCGAGGCCGATCAGGAGGTGCAGCGCCTCCAACACGGCGGCGCCGTTCATGCCGGGAGATTACCACCCGGGGACGGTCTCATCAATCTGCAGGGTCTGCGGGATCTGCCGGGCCGCCGGGTGTGGCCATGCCGAAATCGTGAAGGAGTTCTCGTGCCAGTTCCGCCTGCTCGGGATGCACGCGGATCTCGAACGTTTCCAGGAATCCGATCGCCGGGTTGAGTCCGCCCACGTCGTCACCCCAGAGTATTGCGTCGACGTTGTTCTGCCGGAGGAATCCGAGGACGTGTTCCGCCTGGAACCGGTATTGGTACTGTGCGACGGTTACGGTGTCGGTATGGTGCGCCATGTGTGTGTCTCCTTGGTGTCGTCGGGCGGCCCGCTCAGTGGGCGTCGCCGGGTGCGCGCACCCGGCTCAATAACTGAATTCCAGTGTCAGGCTCCAGATGCCGTGATACGTCCGATCTCCGTCCGGGAGGGGCCGGTCACCGATACCGCGGTACCCCACCCGCCACAACAGCGGGGACGGAGCACGCAGTCCGACGCCAACTTCCCACTCCAGACGGTGATCGAGCGCCCCGGACAGGTCCCGCACCCGCTCAACCGGCCGGTTCTGGACGGTATGCGATCCCCCGGCGGCATCAACCACAAAAAGGTCGGCGATCCGCAGGAGGTATTCCGCGCGAAGGTTAAGCACTTGTTCAACCGCGGGACTCGCTCCGACGCCCCGAGGGAGCGTGTAGCGCAGCACCAACAGTGAATCGATCCGGTTTTCGGTCACTTCACCGGGCGGGATGATCCAGGGGGAGCGCATGCCGTGCATCAGCAGGACGTCTACCGTCTGAAACGCGTCTTCCCCGGCAACGGTCCGCAGCCAGTCCCACCCTGCGCCGACGCCGAAGATGTGCCGCCCCGCCTCCGTCCCCACGCCGGCGAGGATATCCTGACGTAATCGGTGTTCCCACACGTCGGTGGTACGGGTGCTGCTGACATACTCTGCGGTGGATCGCAGATAGAACGATGGCCAGGGCAGCTCGATGCGGGCGCCAATACCGGTCTCCCGCGGCGGAACAAGCCCCTCTGAGGTGATACTCGCCGGAACGATCCCCCACACGGCGAAGCGGTCCGTGCTGGTGTGTGAGAGCAGCGCGCCGCGGGAGCCGGCCGTGCCGGACGCGCCGGCGACC
>JAQIBO010000510.1 GCA_027859055.1 Spirochaeta sp. | reverse complement strand
AATCGGCGGAGGGCCCACGAGATCCAATTCCAGAACGGTATTACAGGTTCGAGTTATACGTGCGCAGGCGGTCGTCGGCAAGCACCTTCGCCTCGTCCATAGCGGCTTCGACGTCGGTTCCCTGCAGAATCTTCTGGATCGCCTCTTCGATAATCGTCCGCGTATCGAGAAAGCTGCCCATCAGCGCGCCGGCGGTGGCGGAGTTGGGAATCGTGTTCAGAAGCTGGTCAAACGCGGTGAACGCATTGGGGTCTTCTTCAAACCAGCCTTCGTCTTCCAGCGCGTCCACTGAGGAGTTGCGCACCGGATAGTACCCGGTCAGTTTGTGCCAGCTGACCATGTTCTCCGTATTGGTCATGAACAGCACGAAGTCCCGCGCCGCTTCAAGCTCCCGGGTGGGATGACCGTCAAGCAGCCACACACTCGCGCCACCGATAACAACGCCGTTCCGGCGAGCACCATCGGCGATCGGAAGCAGACCCGTTCCAAGCTCGAAAGAACCTTCAACGGCGCTGCCGATGTTTCCAAGGTCCGCGGTGGAGGTGATGTGGAACATCGCCTCACCTTCCTGGAAGATCGCGTCACTTCCACCCCAGTCTTCAAGACGACCGGTGTAGGTGTACATATCGTTCCGGTTGAGCTCATCGATCCAGTTCACAATGTTGTAGGCGGCGTCACTGGTAAGATTGACCTCGGTGGCGCGATCGGCGCGTCCGTTGTCGTTGTTCACCAGGGGAGCTCCCTGCTCAGCCATCCACTGCTCAAAGAACCAGGAGTGCAGGTTAAAACCGATCTTCGCGCCTTCGACACCGGCATCCTGCGCCTGCTCCAGCATCTCGATCACCTCACCGTACGTTTCCGGCGGGTTCTCCGGATCCAGTCCCGCTTCAACCATTTTGTCCTTGTTGTAGTACAAAATCGGCGAGGAACTGTTAAACGGAATCGAATAGATCTGACCGTCGATCGTGTAGTAGTTGAGGACCGGTTCAATGTAGTCGTCCGCCGGAATTCCGCCAACCGATCCGACCGGTTTGAAGATACCCGAGTCAACCGCAAGCTGACTTCCCACTTCAAAAAGCTGAGCCAAATGCGGCGCCTCTCCCTGCCGGGCGGCCAGTGCGGCTGCCTGCAACGTCTCCCGGTAGGAGCCTTTGCGCTCGGCCACAACGGTGAAGTCGGGGTTCATCGCGCTCCACTCGGCGGCGCGGTCTTCAATCCAACCCGATCGCGGGGCATCACTGAACGCGTGCCAAAACTGAATCTCCGTCGGGCCCGTCGTTGCAGCATCTTCTGCCGGTTCCGCCTGACCGGACGCAAAAACGCCCGGCACAAACGCCACAAGAGCGATCAGTGCGACAAGCGTGTGTTTCCATGCCTTGTTCATCATTTTGTTCTCCTTTTGAATTACTTTTGAATCCGACTCTTTTTTCATGAATCATTTGGCACGGTATTCATGAGTATTTCGTTAAAGTAATGTTAATTCTCGATCAATACATGGTTACACCGTGTCCGGATTGACCTGCGTCAATTCCTCGCCCTCACCGCGGCGGTACACTCCCGGTATGACAGACACGAAACATGCGGCGATGGACGATACCGCTACCGCTCTCGCGGCGCTCATCGGTGATGACGATGGTGAAACAGATGGAACTGCCCCGGATGGCCCGGCTGTCCGCTCCCTGACCCTCCTTCCCGGAACCGATAAATCCGGAACTCCGGAAAACTATACCGAACTCACGTTCTGCGCAGGGGATATCGTGTGCGTGGTGGGCCCCACCGGCAGCGGGAAGAGCCGCCTCCTCGCCGACATCGAATGGCTGGCGCGGTACGACACACCGACGGGACGGGGGGTTCTGATCAACGGAACGGAGCCCGATCTCAGCGGACGCTACGCCGGCACGGGACGGCTGGTGGCGCAGCTCAGCCAGAATATGAACTTTGTGATGGACGCGACGGTGGGCGAATTTCTGGACCTTCACGGTGAAAGCCGCGGAATCACGATCACCGCCGCGGATCAGGAGAGGATCGTCACCGCCGCCAATGCGCTCACGGGAGAACCGATCGCCGCGGACCGCCAGCTTACGGAGTTGAGCGGGGGCCAGTCCCGGGCGCTCATGATCGCCGATACGGCGCTCCTGTCCACCTCGCCGATCGTGCTGATAGACGAGATAGAAAACGCAGGCATAGACCGTCACGCGGCGATCGCACTGCTCCGCGGGGCGGACAAGATCGTCCTGATCGCCACCCACGATCCTTCCCTGGCACTGTCGGCGGAGCGCAGACTGGTTATCGCCAACGGCGGCATCAGCGAGGTCCGTGAACGCAGCGCCGGGGAACAGCAGCTGGCGGAACGGCTCCGGAAGCTGGACCGCCTCCAGGAAGAGCTCCGCCGGGCGATCCGTGGGGGCGAAGGACTGGACGGTTTCGCCGCGGACCCGCGGCTGCCGTGAGTCTATGCCTCGGATCCACTGGTCGTTTCACCGCCGCTGACGCGCCCCATCACCAGAAATGACACCACCATAACCACCGCGGCAAACGCAAAGATCGAGCGAAACCCCACGGCATCAACGATCAGTCCCGTGATCGGCGGGGTGACGATCGCCGCCGCCTGGGAGAAAACGTAGTACACACCGGTGTAGGCACCCATCGTCCCCAGATTTGCCATTTGCCACAGCATGGGAAAGCTGTTGGTGTTTGCCGCCCCCCAGAACATTCCAAACAGGAACAGCAACCCCCAGAACGTCCCCACCGCAACGCCCTGGGAGGCGCCGATACGCAGTGTCCACGCCTGGTGACTGAACATGAGCGCCCCTATCACCGCCATGCCGATCAGGGAGATTCGGATCGTCCGCTTGCGGCCGATCCGGTGGGCAAGCATCCCGCTGGGTACCGCGAAAAGCAGGTAGGCTATCGCCACCATACCGGTGGAAAGTCCGGCAATGCCCTCGCTCAACCCCAGGTATTCAATGACGTAGAGCGTCATAAACGGACGCATCCCCCAGTAGGCGGAAAACCACAAAAAGAGCGCCACCAGAATATAGACCGCGCTTTTGTCCTCCTGTGCAAAAATCGAGCGCAGAGAGCGCAACACCGGGACGCGATCGGCGGAGCGATCCGGCAGCGCGCGCTCCCGCACCGTCAGGCGCAGCAGCAGCGTGGCGAGGATGATCAACAGCGCCGCAATGAGAAACGGCAGCCGTCGTGACGTATCTCCGATAACCGGCAGGGTCAGGCGCAGGTCCATCAGCGGCGCAAGAGCGACCGTACCCACCACCGCGGCGATCCCGCCCATCATGTTAATGACACCGTTGGCCTCACTGCGGTACTCGTTGGGAATCGTGTCCGGCATCAGCGCCACTACCGGCCCCCGGGCGGACTGTTTGAAGAGATTGAATCCCACCACGGCGAGGACAAACACACCAAGCGTTGCGGTGCCGGCATAGGGCAACAGGGCAAAGGTGATCGCGCTCAACGGGAGCAGCACCTGCACAAACGGCATACGCCGCCCAATCGGCGTCCGCGCGTTGTCGCTCACCGCCGTCACGACCGGAATGAGCAACAGCGCCATGATGTTGTCGATCGTCATGAGCGCCCCGATCAGCGCCCGGGAGGCGACAAATCCGTCGAGAAAGACCGGCACGTAGTTGTCGTACAACGGGTCCATCAGACCCATCGTGAAAAACCCAAGCCCGATCATAAACGTCGCTTTGTAGAAGCCTGTGGGAAGTTCCCGTTTTTCCGTTGTCATGGCGAATGCGAGTATACTACTGATCCCCCACTGCGGTAAGATCGCCCCATGGCGCCACATTCACCCCACGGGACAGACCCGACAGATACCACCGACGTTCTCACGCTGTACACCCACCACGCCCGCCGCGAAATGGATGACAGCTCGCTCCGCCGGGAAGCGGCGCCACCGGTTGTGCGCTATATAAACGACGACGCCCCGCACAGCATGATCCTGGCAGCCGATCTTTCGGGGATGTCCGACACGGAGGTCGGCGAGATCGCCGAGCGGGAAAAGGCGTATTTCACCGGCATCGGCCATGAGTTTGAGTGGAAGGTCTATGGCTACGACAAGCCGGAAAACCTGGTGGAGGTGCTCCGCAGCCACGGCTTCTCCATCGGGCCCGCTGAGCAGGTGATGGCGATTGACGCCGCACGGTTCCTCGACGGGGCACGTTCCGCCGAGGGAGCGGGTGCCGTCGCCGGGGCCACCACGGGCCGCTCCGTCCGGACCAGTTTTTTTGATCGCCGCCTGACTCGCCACCATCCGTGTACCGTCGGTGGCCATTTCAAGCCCCGCCGCGTTGAGGACCCCGCCGAGGTGGAGCCGATCCTCACCGCCGTCCAGGAACGCGCTTTCGGGACGTTCCATACCGACTGGATCGGCCCGGAACTGGCCAGGCGGATGAAGCGCGACCCCAACTCACTTTCGCTGTTTGTTATCGAGGAGCAGGGAGCTCCGGTAAGCGCCGCGTGGACGCTCTACTATGGCGACGCACCCGTGGCGGGACTGTACGGTGGCGCCACCGTTCCGGAATACCGCCGCCGCGGGCTGTACTCCGACCTTGTTCGCGCCCGCGCAGCGGAAGCGCACACACGCGGCGTCCAATACCTCACGGTGGACGCCGGCCCGCAGAGCCGCCCCATTCTGGAGGGCGTCGGCTTCATCCGTATCGCCACGACGTGGCCGGCCACATTTCCGCCACAACCGGCGCAGCAGTAGGCAAGCTCCTGACCCGACGCCCCGTTACCGGTGGTGAACGGCCCCGGTGCGCAGATCTATCGTGATCGGCCCGTCTCCCGGGGGACGGTCGGTTCCAAAATCCTCGTAATAGCCGGCGAGGCGGTCCGGGTAGTAGCGCCGCCAGTATGCCGCGCCCCGGTCGAACCGGGGTACCTGTGCCAGCAGGTCGTCGCGCACTCCCGGCACGTCACCGCCGGACCGGTGTTGGAGCGTCAGCATCGCCAGATACAGCGCCATCTCCCGGCGCGCGGTGGCATCCGGCGCTGTGGGGCGCGCGGCATCCGGGTCCCGACGCGGCGCTGTGGGCGTCGACGCCCCCGGTGTTTCCTCCGCGGTCGCGAGTTCCGCACGCTCCTCCCATCGATCAAACACCGGAACAAAACGGGTGGCAAAGTCGTCCAGGTAGTTGGCAAAGGACCACTCCGGAAGCGACGCGTCGGCAAAGCGGGTCAGCGTCGGAGCGTCAGTGTGCAGGTTCTGCGCCGTGCGGCGG
>JAQIBO010000479.1 GCA_027859055.1 Spirochaeta sp. | reverse complement strand
GGGCGGACCAGGTGCCTCGATGGATCACGGCGTTTGCTCCCTGGGGTGTTCCCCGGCGGGTACCACCTCGGCGCCGCCGCCGATCGTCGATACAACCGGCTCCGCCACGCAGAGGTCGGACAGGCGTGCCACTACCTGGTCAACGGACTCAACGGTCGTCAGTACTTTCACCTGCGGGCCCGCATCCATCGTCTCCCACGCCGGGACACCCGCCGCCCGAAGCGCGTTTAGGCGGTGGAGCGCCTCCACCGTGGCCGGGAGCCAGTACAGAATCGGCGGGTCCGCGGCAAACATCGTGGCAAACATGCGCAGATAGCTGGATCGCATCACCGCACCAAGCTCCGTCACGTCTCGTTGTTCAACCGCGCCCACCGCCCGCTCAAGCAGAAGGGGGGCGTCGGTGACCCAGGCGGGGTAAAACGGTGAGGTATCACGGGTGCGGTTCATCGCCGCTCGGGAGGAGATCGGTTTTTGTGCTTGTGCGAGGGGAAGCACGATAACCCGAAGGTCCGGCCACCAGTCCGCCGGTTGTACGCTGTGCGCAGCTTCCGCCCCGGCGTCCCAGCGAACAAAACCGGCACACACGCTGCGTGCGGCTGAGCCGGAACCAACCCGGGCGATACGGGAGAGTTGCTCGGGTGCGGTCATTGCGGGTCTCCCCGCGCCCGCGTCGGCAAACACCCGTTCTACCAGCGCCGCCGTGGCGACGGTCAACGCCGCAAAGCCACTGGCGGAACTTGCCAGACCGGCGGCGGTGGGAAAGTTGTTTTCGGATACGGCGTGAAATCGGAGATCCCGGATTTGCGCTACTGTCGCCCGCGACGCGGGAGCCCCCGCGTCGCCATTCGCCGTGGCGCGGCGCATTTCTTTTTCCGGACGCTCTGTCGCCGTCGAAGGTCCCGCTATCGCGCGCTGCAGCGTTTCTCGGAGGGAGTCAAAAAAAGGAGCAAACCGCTCCGGCGGCTGCTCCTCTCCGTGAACCGTCACGCTGTCGGTATCCGAGTCGGCGAGTGTCACGGTGGTGGTGGTGGAAAGCGCCGCGAGGGAGACACCCATGCTGCCGGTAGCCGGCAGGTTGACGCCTCCGTCCTGTTTGCCCCAGTACTTGACCAGCGCCAGCGACGGGTGCGCTCGGGCGGTCACGGAGAACGCCGCTGAGACCCCCGCGTTCGCGCCGGCGCCCTGATCACTCACCGCTCGGTCCTCCAAACGGGCGTTCAGCGTTCGCGGCGCAGCTCATGCAAAAGCTCCTGCGCCGTTTCGATGTTGAACGTGCCGTGTGACCAGACCCGCTGCGCCAGCTCCTGAATCTCCTCATCCCGGGCGCCCGCTTTCCACGCCAGTCGACGGGAGTGCTGGCGCATGTGGCCCTTCTGAATTCCCTCGCCAACGAGGGCAAGCAGCGCCGCCAGGTTCTGCGCCAGACCGATGCTCACCGTAATTCGGCTCAGGCGATCTGCGGAGACTTCAATATCCGGGGAAAGAAACAAGACTTTCAGGGCGAAGCTGCTCACCGGATGAAACCCCACGGCACCGCCGACGGTACCCATCGCGAGGGGCAGCTCCAGCGACCCGACAAGTCGCTCGTCGTCAATACGGTATTCAGTCAGTGCCCGATAGGCGCCGTCCCGCACCGCGTGGGCGTGGGCGGCAGCCTCAATTGCCCGCGTGTCGTTTCCGGTGGCCAGAGCAACCGAGGTGATGCCGTTCATGATGCCCTTGTTATGGGTTACCGCGCGAAGCGGATCGGTGTCGGCAAACTGGTTGGCCCGGACAACGCGCCGTGCCATCGTGGCTCCGTCAAACGTTCCGCGACCCAATCCGGCTACGGGAATGGAAAAACAGGCGCGCGCGCGGCGACGGGGAGCGGCGTTTGTCAGGATCGCCATCAGAACGGTTCCACCGGAGATGCGCTCCAGGGGACCGCGGAGCGTTTCCGCCGCGGTGTTGATGATGTTGGCCCCCATCGCATCACGGGTGTCCACGTGCAGATAGACGACAACCAGTCCGCTTTCTTCAAACTCTGATACATCGATGCCGCGGTATCCGCCGCCGCGACGTGTCATCGGGTCCAGGAGGGAGGTCAGGTCCCGGTGGAGCTCCCGCTCCGCCTGGAGAATGCGCTCTTTCGATCCCGGAGCAGCATCATCGATCGCGATCTGTGCGGTCATCACCTGGCCGGTCGTCGTGGTATGAAATCCACCGTCACCACGAGAGACCAGGCGGCCGGCGTAGGTTGCGGCGGCGATCACCGACGGCTCTTCTACCGCCATCGGAACGTTGTACACCTCGCCATCGATACGGATACCGCTGGCGATTCCCAGGGGTACCGGCATGACGCCGACGGCGGACTCCACCATCACGTCGGCCAGGTCAATCAGATCTTCCGCCGGATTGGAACTGTGCAGCTCCGTCGGTTCGATGTCCAGCAACTCCGACAGCACCCGTCGTTTTTCGCGGGGGGTGAGTTTCCGGAAGTTCACCGGAAGCTCCGGAGTGTCTTCGCCCAGTTCGTACGCCGTATCAGCCATGCTACTCCTTCTTACCGACACGCCCTCCACAGCGCCTGTGCGTCGCGGCGGAGCGGCTCTTCCAGCCACAGCGGCGCATGCCGGAGATCAGAAATCCGGTTGCACCCCATAAGGGCCATGCCGGTCCGGATAACATACTTAACTTGTCGGCCAAAGGCCACCGCAGCACCAACGCCACCCTCCGAAACGTGGCGGACAAAGGGCAGCGCCATACCTACCGTATCTGCCCCCAGCGCAAGCGCTTTCAACACGTCCGTCCCGCTCCGAATACCCCCGGATGCAAACACACCGCGCTGTTCGCGACCAAGCGCGGCGAGAATCAGCGCCGTGGAAATGCCCCAGTCGTCGAACTCCGCGGCGGCGGCGGCGACTGTATCGTCGTCCTGCCGGTACGCTTCCACGCGGTTCCAGTTTGTCCCGCCGGCACCGGCGATATCCACGGCGGCAACCCCGGCCGCTTGGAGACGTGCTATCTCACCGGGGTGAACACCAAATCCCGTCTCCTTCACAATTACCGGAACGGGAGACGCCGCGGTAAACGTGGCGACCGCCTCGCGGATCCCGGCAAAGTTCCGGTCACCCTCGGGTTGCACCAGCTCCTGACCCGGGTTCAGATGCACCGCCACCGCGTCAACGGCCAGCTCCTCAAGCAGGCGGTACAGCTCCGTATGGGGAACCTCCGGCAACTGGACCCCGCCGATGTTGGCAAACACCGGCACGTTCGGGGCGTAGCGCTTGAGCCGGAAGTGGTCGATCACATCAGGTTTGCGCAGCAGAATCCGGATCGACCCCATCCCCACGGGGATACCCAGTTCACCGGCAACGGTGGCGAGATCCTTGTTGACCTGATACGCCCCGGCGCTGCCGCCGGTCATCGACGAGATGAACACCGGCATGTCGATCGATTGACCCAGGAATTCCCCGGAATCGTCGACGTCGTCCGCGTTCAGCTCCGGCAACGCCTGGTGGACGAGGTGCACCTCATCCAGCCGCGTTCGCGAGGTCTCTACGTGGTACGTCTCGCCGTCCAGACAGATTGACAGGTGTTGCGCTTTGCGTTCACTCATTCCCGGGCCGCTGTGGGCGCCGGCCGGTCCCTGGTCACTCATATAACTCGATAACTCATGAAAGCACGCCCCGCCTTACGGCGCAAGAAAATCGTATTCCCGATATCCGTCGTCGCGAATACTTCGCAGGAAAAACTCGCCGCGTTCCACCTCGTGGCCGTCGGAGACCGGGCCGGTGTCCCAGGTGTACTCTTCCTTGGCGACAAACTCACGGTACGCCTCCACCGATGCGTCCGCCCCGGCTTCGAGCACGCGGTCCAGATCCCACTCCGCCAGCACCGCCGGGGCGTCGGAGGCAACGGTCGCGGAAATGACACTCATCGTGTTTCCCGACCCGTAGGACGCGATCATCACGCGGCGACCGACGATGTTCGCCCCTTCCACCTTGTAGCGGCGCCAGAGGGCAAACATGAGCGACATATACGCCGAACCGGAGTAGATATTGCCGATGTGCCGGATTGCCTCGATTCCTTCATCAAAGTGGTGGCTGTTGAGAAATTCATGCGCCTCGGTTGGATCAGCGCCCAGATGGTGCTCCACCAGACGGGTCATGCCGGTCACCGCCATCTTGTGAAACGGCACGTGAACCACAAACAGATCGGTCTGATTGAGAACATCGGCGGTGGTCATGCCGCGCCGCTCCGCGTGGTCGCGAAACGCCGTGTCCAGCGCCTCGTTATAGCAGTCAACGGAGTAGCGCCCTTTCACGCGGGCGGTGATGGAAGGCAGGGGCCGGAAAAAGTCGTCTTCATCGCTGGAGGCGAGGCCGATCGTGGACAGGTCAATCTCCAGAAGGCGCGGGTTTTCCTCAATCAGCATCGCCACGGCGCCGGCTCCCTGGGTGATCTCCGCAGTGGACGGCGTCTGGTAGCGCGCCACGTCGGAGCAGATCACCAGCCCGCGCTCGTTGTCACGACCCACCGCCTGGAGCATGCCGGCGACGCTCATCATCGCAATTGTGCCGCCGGCGCACGCGTGCTGCACCTGAAACGTTGACAGCTCCCGGGGGAGCGGGATACCGCTGCGCTGCAGCGCCCCGTGGGCGTAGGCGGCGATCGGCTTGGACATATCCACCGAGGACTCGGTCCCCACCCCGAAGTACCGCACCGTCGGGGCAACGTCGGTGCGGGACAGAAGCTCCCGGCCAGCCTGGGCGGCGAGGGTCACCGGGTCCTGCCAGCGGCGGGTGAAGCGCACCGCCACCTGGTTGGTTGACTCGATCGCGCGGCGCAGGCGACGTTCAAACGACGGATCCTCCGTCGCACGACGCTGGAGGATCGAATCGAGAGATACCCGTGCGGTGGGGATGTACACGCTCATGTCGCTGATGCCGACGGTTCGTTTTTTCATCATCTTACCTTCCTGTCTCCCGTTCGGTCCGGCGGTCTGGTCAGGACGCGGATTGTTCACGCGCGGCGATCGCAGTCAGAAGTGCCCGGGCGTAATCAGGCAGATCCGGCGGCCGTCTGCTGGAGACAAGATTGCCGTCGGTTACCACCGGTTCGTCAATCCACGTTGCCCCGGCGTTTTCCATATCGTCCCGGATCCCCGGTGTGCTGGTAACGGTTCGCCCGCCGAGAATCCCGGCGGATATCAGAACCCACCCGGCGTGGCAAATTTCACCGATGACCGCATCCCGCTCGTTCATCCCGCGCACAAAGTCAAGGACTGCGTCAAAGCGCCGTAACTTGTCGGGTGCCCAACCGCCGGGGACCAAAACCACATCATACGCCTCCGGGCGAAGAATATCAAAGGGATGATCGCTCACCGCGGGCACCCCGTACTTCCCGTGGTAGGTCATTCCCTCCCGTTCGCCGACGATATCCACCGTGTGACCCGCCTCGCGCAGGCGCAGCGTGGGATACCAGAATTCCAGATCCTCAAAATCATCGTAAATCAGGCTTGCAACATTCATAAAACACCCTCCGGCCTCACAATATCTACATAAATCCCCCGCTTCGTCATCCGGTATCGCGCCATCTTGTCGAGACCGGCCGATTCTGAGATTATGGCGTCCCCATGGATTACGCGGTTCTCGTGTCCGGCGGGGTGGATTCCGAGGTGTCACTGCACACGTTGCGGCCGCAGTGCGGGCAACGTCTAC
>JAQIBO010000398.1 GCA_027859055.1 Spirochaeta sp. | reverse complement strand
GATCTGAGGACAATCTGTCTCAGAAAGAAGGCGACAGACACCAAAAACCGAGACCCTTCTACAATTCGCGATGCTTGCGGACGTTGAGTGCCTTCCAGTTCAGCATCGGGTGCGACCGAATCCTTTCTTGCAGGGCCGGGTCGGCAGTAAGGCGCTCGGCCCGTATCTCGCCTCGGTCCAACAACTCATCCAGGAAACTCAGATCGGCATCGCCCAGCGGGACGAATCCGGCAAGTCGCTCCCTTGTCTCCGCGACCATCTTGTCTATCCAGATGGATGAACCTCCGGCCTCATTGACGATGCTCGGCTGTACGGTGGGCATGAGCATTCGCTCAACGTCCGTCGGATTGAGGTCGAGTCGGTCGAGGTCTATGGTGCGCCAGTCGACACGGTTGAAACCTCCGTACACAACAAAGGCGACGCGCAATCGCTCCCGGTCAAGGTCTCTCTTCGTGAGCAATTGGTGGGCGTCAAAAAGATCTCTCGCTTGGACGCGAGAGAACAACGCGGCGAGTTTTCCACCGGCGAGTTCTGCCTCGGAAAGTACGCGTACATTCCTGGCAGCGTATTGGCCGAGTCTCGCCGAATCCCTCACCTCGGGTTCCCAGAGCGGTTGGCGTAGAACGTAATTGACGTCAACTTCGAGGTTCGACGTAGCGCCCACGACAGATCGGTAACCCAGGCGCCATTTCCCACCGGCGTGCTCGGTCGGAGATTTGCGAATCGTGAACCCTTCTCGTCGGAACACTGCTTCGAACGCTTGCCCAAAACTGGGCCGGAATGCTTCGAGTTCGTCGCGAGACAGGGGCTCGACAAGATTGAGATCGATATCTACCGACAATCGCGGAAGAGAGAAGACGAACAGGTTAAGAGCGGTCCCTCCTTTTAGAGCGAACTTTCCCCGCAACACTGGGTGACCTTCTATTGCTTCCAGGAGGTTCATAAGATGGATCACCTTCTCAACCGTGGCAGCGTTGAAACCGGCTCCCGAAGCCACCTGTTGCACCCGCTCAAGAGATAGTGTCACGTCGGCTCCTCCCAGCCGGTATCGGCGACGTACACCGGAACAACCAGGTTCCAATCCGGCACAAACCGAGTTGGTCCTGAGTAGGTGCGGTCGAAGTAGACGGGCTTGGTCGGTTGCAGCGTATGGATCTCCTGCAACTGCGCCTCCTCGATCATGAGTTGCTCCCGGTGAGAGTCCAGGAACCAACCGACCCGCGCCGCAGTCGTGGCGTTACCAAGAGCACGCAGGTATGGCACCATCCGCGCAGGGTCGACATATTCAAGGGAGTCCAGTGATCGCCAGATTTCTTCCCAGCTTCCAGACCACCTGGGTGTGTTGATCACATCCACAAGGGTCCGCTCGATCGTCGAAACCGTCACCGTCAAGCCATAGCGCTCGCCGGTCGTTGTCTCCATGAGCTCGTTGCTTGCACGTTTGAGCGCGCTGGGCGGGAGCACCGGAATGAAACTGGTCCCTCGATAGTCGAAGCGCCGAGCGGTAGATTGGGTCTGGAACGTATAGGTCCGGAATTGCGAATATGCGAGACCGTGGAAATCCAGGGCACTGTGGTGAACGATAACGGCATCGGGCACACACCGTCCGGCTACCAGGAGAGGATCGGCGACAGCTTGTGAGTTTGTGTCCCCCTTGGGAACTACCGCATAGACGCCCTGCCTGATGGACTCGATTCTTCCCGTTCTCTGATAGTATTGAAGGAGGGACTCCACGCTTCGGTCGCCGGAAGCGCGTGATGCGGAGCGATACACTCTCAACTCGTCGAGACGGAAGACCGGGTGAGAACGCAAAAACGTGTCCATGTCGCCATTCTTGTAAACTTCCGGCATAATACACAAGAATACTATGGGTTATGATGGTAATTTGCAAGTGTCGGTCGGCCATATCCGGGACTCTTTTACGACTGGTGGCGACGGCGCTTACTGGAGCATAATAAACATGGTGGAGAGGCAGGTTGCTTCCGAGGGAGTACATAACCTAAATGCTTTCAGCATTTGAAGTCAAAATTGCCGGCGGGGAGACTCGAACCGAAAATAAGACGATCCTTGCCGGACATACCTCTGGAAGGACAGATCGTGAACAGGCCGTGGCTGTTCAGCAAGGGATTCGATCGACCAACCGTTGACAAGCTCATCGAGTCGGCGGTCAGTTTGCGCTCAACAGTGTTACAAGCTGTCTTCGAAGCATCTTGCAGTGTAAAGGGCAAGCGGTTTGTTCGTCTGCTTCCCCACACGAAGGGTTGTCCACGTTCCTGGTTCATAAAGAACACTCACCATGTGTGCCAGGTATCGGCACACCTCCGGGGTATTTCTGCTATAGTACGAGGTCACGATGGGAACAGGCGGCAAGTATACAGGCAGTATTCACGGTAGAAACCTCGTCAAACTCCTTCGTACTATTGATCTGTTGTCCCGCCCCGGTGGTGCATCGATCAGGGCCCTTCAGGATGGCCTTGGGGTAAGCAGACGTTCGGTGTACCGGATGTTTGATGTGTTGGAATCCCTCAACTTTCCGCTTCTGGATCAGGAACTTCATGGTGAAAAGGAAAAACGATGGTCCCTGGAAGAGGGCTACCTTCACCGGATGCCCAATCTGCGGGTCCCGGACATGAAGTTGACGCCTCGGGAGCTTCTCGTCCTGATGTTCTTGTTGCGACAGGACCGGGTGATCGCGAACACCGTCGTCGGGAGTTTGGTCAACTCTGTCCGTCAGAAAGTCGCCGCGATCATGCCGTCGGAGTATCTCGCAACCGGGAGCTCGGAACGGATTGCGTCGCTTTTTACCTCCGGGAGTCTTCATCCAACGCGATACGACGGAATGGAAGAGGTCATCGACAACCTCCTGGAGGCTGTCGTAGAACGACGGGCTTGTACCGTTACCTACCGCGCGTTGTCTCACGGAAAACCGAAGACCTATGACATTCATCCAATGCGGATATTTCAACACGACGGAGCGTTACACCTGTTTGTGACGATACCGGAGAAAGAGGTCGTCCGGATCCTCGCGGTCAGCCGCATAGAAGCGATCGTCCTGCGGGACGAAGCATTTGAGGAACCGGAAGCATTCGATGCCGATGTGGTTCTCGGTCACACCTTCAACCTCACTCTTGATGATCCTGTATCGGTCTCGATCAGATTCTCTCCCGAAGGTGCCCGGCGCGTCCGAGACCGCCAATGGTCGGCGACGCAGACGATAGAGGAACATCCAGGTGGAACGGTTGTTTTGTCGATGGAAACGTCGGGTCGTGATGATGTTGTTGCCTGGGTACTTTCCTTTGGTCCGGACGCGGAAGTCCTGGAACCGGCGGAGTTGCGGAAGATGGTAAACGAGCGGGCAGAGGCGATCGTCAGTCAGTATCGGTAGCCGGCGTTACCAAGGGGCAGCCATTACGGTCACCGCGGCGGGCGGTGGTATCCATATCTTTCGCCGTGTTGGCGAAGTTGCCCTCTCCTGCGTACCGTACAGTGATTCCATTCTCTCTTCTTGGTTCAAAATCAATATGGTACAGTGAGGCGGTGGGATATCAACGATGAGCTCCGGGACTCCCCGTCTAAGCAAGTCACGTTTTGTAGCCGGGCTGCAATGTCGCAAACGGTTGTGGCTCGAGGTCCACCGGCGGGATCTTGCGGAGGAGCCGGGTCCCGCTACACAGCGGATCTTTGACTCGGGCCACGAAGTGGGGGAGCTCGCTCAGCGCGAATTTCCTGGTGGTGTCCTGATCGATACACCACACTATGAAGTCGAACGGGCCATTTGTGAGACAGAAGAGGCGGTCGCAGCGGGGGCAACGATACTCTTCGAACCCGCGTTCATGTACGACAACATTCTTGTCAGGGTCGATGTCCTCAAAAAGAACGACGACGGCACGTGGGATCTTATCGAAGTAAAGAGCACCACGAAAGCGAGCGACACCCACGTGGCCGATGCCGCCGTGCAGAAGTATGTCCTTGAGGGATCAGGCTTCACTGTACGAAGCGTCTCAATCATGCACCTCAACCGCGAGTGTCGATATCCTGACCTCTCAAACCTGTTCATCATTGAGTCGGTAGACGACCGGGTCCGGGAGATGTGGCCGGAGCTCCAACCGAGGGTAGGGGAGTTCAGTCACCTGCTGCTCCACGATAGCGCCCCGGATGTGCCAATCGGGAAACACTGCACTGCTCCCTACTCCTGCCCCTTCATTAACCACTGCTGGGCAGCGGTAAAACATCCATCAATCTTCACTATTCCCCGGATCAACAAAAAGAGTATCGATACTCTCATCGGACAGGGCGTTACCGGTATCGTCGACGTACCTGACACCTTTCCGCTGTCGGAGAACCAGCGTCGCTACGTAGACCTTTTCAAAGAGGGACATACGCAGATCATGTGGCCGGCGATACGGGATGCGTTTGCCGAGCTGGAGTACCCGTTATACTTCCTGGATTTTGAGACCCAGGCTGACCCCATCCCGCGACACGACGGTCTGCGGCCGTACGATCAGTTTCCCTTCCAGTACTCACTTCACATCCTTCATCAGGATGGTACGCTGGAACACACCGAATACCTGCACCCCAACACCACCGATCCCCGAAGGCCTTTGATGGAATCCCTCATCCGAAACACCGGTGAAACCGGATCGATCGTCGCGTACAATGCGCCGTTCGAGCAGCGAGTCATCAAAGATCTGGCGAGGATCTTTCCCGAGCATCGCCGTAGGCTTCACCGGTTCCTCCCACGATTCTGGGATCTGCTGGTTATCTTCCGGAGCTACTACGTTGACCCCGCCTTTGGAGGGTCGAACTCGATAAAGAAGGTGTTGCCCGTACTGGTACCGGAGTTATCGTATGCAGCGCTGGAGGTACAGAGCGGAGACATCGCTCAGCTCGCCTGGAAAGAAATGATCGGCACATCCGACGAAGCCAAACGTGCGGAGTTGGAGCGTTCTCTTAAGGAGTACTGCAAGTTGGATACTCTGGCCATGGTGGAGCTCTACCGGGTACTGGAGGAGAACATTCCTGCGTAGGGGACTATGGAATCCACTTGCCGGCAGTTGCCTTGTACATTTCGTCGGCCTGACGCAACAATGGGTCCTTGTATACTTGGTACATCTGCTCCCATGTGATTCGACCGTCGAACACATTGAGAGTGTTCCCGCGACCGAAGTGTTTCTGATTTTTAAAGTACGTTGACGATGCCAATGCAACCAGACGAACGTCAATCTTTTCCAGTCCAGGCAGCTTGTTTAACCGGTCCTTGTCAAAGCCGAATTCGTGGTTTTGGCGAGGAGAAAACGCCTCATAGACTTTTGCTTCTATAATGACGAGCGTGTGCTCTCCGAATAGACAGAGATCAAATGCACGCTGACTGGAAACGTTATATGCGGCAGCTTTCAGCCCTTGTTGCCAGAGGTAGTCACGGTAGAAGCTCACTTCATAGCCAATATCCCAATCGCCGGAGACTGCCATGGAAAGACCTGCATAATCCTTTACGATGGTGGCAAAGTGAGTAACATCATCCTTCGCGAGGTTATACAGGACGGAACAAAAAAAACGCTCATCACGAGTCCAATCGCTCCACCGTTTACCTTTAAGATAGTCTATCATTTTCCTATGATATTTGACATTAAAGAATAAAGTCAATCAAAAAATAATATTTTTGAGAACACCGGAATCCTCTTTGCTCCGGTGTGCGTTAACCAGTTGATTCCTGGCAGGCCCGAAACCGCTCTTCGGCAAGGACCCAGAACTTGTCGATCTGCGTCTTCACCCGGGGGAGAGTCTCGGTGTCGATCCCCTCACCGAAGAGAATCCAGGTTGCTTTCTCATCGTTCCTGCCGTTGGGATGAGACTGGTGGAAGGCAACGTGGGCGGTACCCTTGAAAATGGCTGCCAGCGTGTCCTTCATAGTGTCGTCCAGGGCCCAGGTCGTCTCATCGAGCTCCATGATCAGCGTGTCTGCGTAATCGGTCTCGATGATCTCAGCGGCGGTCTGTCGGAAGTTCTTCAACGTCAGGACCCGGAACAGGGTGTCTGTTCCGGGTCCCGGAAAACTGATTGACGTGTTGCGTGTGCTCACGTTCCGTCGACCGCCGGATTTCTCCTCGAGATACTCGAACAGGAGCCGGTGCACCGTGGGGAGCCTCCCGAGAAACGCCTTCCGATCGGGAAAGCGAGCCTGGCCGTAGACGTCCTGCTCCCGGGTGAAGTTGTTGTGGATCGTATTGATCAGTGATTTCAGCACCCACCGTATTTCTGTGGAGACCGGCGGTATCCTGACGGTCATATCGTCCTGCAACAAGTCCCTAAGGACCGAATCAAAGGTCTGGCCACGCTCACCCGGATGGAACGTGGCCTGAAGACTTCCGGCGTCTTCATTGGGCAACGCGTCCATCACTCGATCCCGTATCAGCGTTCCCAGTCCGTGAGTTTCAAACCGGTCCAGCAGGTAGGTGAGCACCGACGAAAACACCTCCTCGTTGGACCCGCTGTCCCGGAACATGTCAAACAGATTCATACGAGCTCTTCACCAGATGTACCGTTCCCGGAACGCTGCGGTCAGTTCCGCCGGCAGAACCCCTGCATCCAGAAGTTCTTCTACTGTGGAGACTCCAAAGGTGTCCTGGCTCGACAGAAGTCGCTGATACTCGCTGGCTACCTGGGCAAAGCTGGGATTGCGTGACGGATAGACAAGGATGAACTTGGCCCATGCCCACTCGCCGGACGGGTGTTGCGGCATGGAAAGCGCCAGGAGATGATCCAGCCAGATCTGCTGCAGCTCCGTTCCGATGATCGCCTCCTGAGATCCGTTGGCAAACATGCCTGACGCATCAGCGACAGTCCGGTACCGTTCCATCTTGGCGTCAGTCGTGGGTGCCATGAGAACGGGATGCTCGTGGTATTTGGTCTCCACACCGATGACGCCTTTTGTACCGTCCCCGAGATCCAGAATGAACGCAACGTCAAAAGCGCTGCGGTTCTCCAGGTATTCACCCTTGAGACTGCGTCCTGGTGACCACTCAAATTCCACCGCCGTTACCGTTCCCGGGGTGTCCGGCCACCAGGTGTGCACCGCTTTGTCCGCCAGAGCGAGATCGGCGGCAAGCTCACCAAAGAGGTTGAAGCACAGGGGCATCGAGGAGAGCAGATCACAATAAAGGCGATCTTCGTCGATCATCTGATGAGGTTGGGGATTGGCAAGGCGCTCTTTGGCCGCGCCCCGGACTTTGTCGGTCAGGAAGTTTGCACCGCTTTCACGTGCAGCCTGAAGGTCGATTCGGCTACCGAGTGGGCGCCCCGGACGGTCCTTGGTCGGCTTCATAGGCTGGCTGCCTATCGGGAGTCCCTTGGACTCTCTCCATAACGACTGCAGAAGTCGAGCGGTCCTCTTGAACTCGGTGGTCCCGGGGTCCCCGGATACCCGGTCGACGTTCTCCCAACAGTGATGGTTCTTGAGTGCTTCTTCGGTGATCGGTTTGGTCAATAACGGGTTGCTGTAGGCCATGGTAATCCTCCGTGGCGAGAGGATAGGCGGGGCCTGTGCCGATTCCTGGCACACCGGCGGATCGTTTCCATCTTTGCTGTGACGGGATTCGGCACAAGAGAGCGCTACGGTTCCGCCATGGAGCCGATCGTCCAGTAATCTGTTGTCCCGGCAGCATAGATTACCACCCATAGTGACACTAAAAGATCAATCCAAATTCTACCAACGGAGGTGTATCCATGAACATTCGTGAAATCTCTCAAAGGAATCCGCATTACTACGAGATAACCAGAGAGGAACGGAATTATGCTGCAATCTTCTTCGCGGCATTGTGTAAAGAAGAGAATGCTTCTCGGTTCTTAAAAGCATGTGGCATGACAGAAGAAATCGGGCCTGATTTTGGTCTCTATTTTGAATATGCCTATCTACATGATCTTTGGAATGCGATTCGATCTGAGGAAATCCGCAAAGAAATCATCAAGCAGAACCTCCCCATACAAGGAATTGAGGATATCCTTCAATCTCCTGTCAGGGAGATAAACCAGCAATTTGGCGCGGTAGAGGCCTCTTCAGAAGAAATCCAGTATCCCGGCGGATGGTCAATGGGGAAATATGATCAGAACTTTCCGGACAACAAAGACTTTCTCCGTATCTGTCGATTTAAATGGGCTTTCAACATCAAACCTGATATCGTCATTCATCTGAATCGGGACAAGGCTTTATGCATTGAAGCGAAATACGAATCAGGTGAAGGATATTATCCGAGTATCACAGAAGAAGTCGCAATTTTCGAACGGCGTTCTATTCCCCGGGTCGGACAGATGGAGCTGCAGAAATATATGATGGAAGACCTTCTCGGTATCGAGATGGATTTCATGTTCTTAGTATCAAAAAAACAATCAAGTGAAACTCATCGAATTGCCACCTGGGCCGAAGCGTTCGAGGCGCTCGACTTATCTGGAATGCCTGCCTTTGTTACCAAAACGGTCGAGAAAATAAGAGGAACTTCGTAACATTCTTTAGCAAGATACCCGTTATAGAAGAGGACCGGTCCACAAGTATAGAACTGGTCCAGGGGGCGAACGAAAATGTCACACATCACCCTGGTAGGCGAAACGGCGTAGAGGAGAGGAGATCACAGTAGAGGCGGACAGCATCAAGCGTCTGGTGTTTCTGAGCATGAGCGAGGCGGTGTTCGCCGACACGGCCAACGTTGCTCGACAGGAAATTTGCGCCCGTCTCTTGCGCATGCGTCAAGTCGATTCCGCTTCCCAATGGCCGTTGCCCCCGGTTTTCTTTTGGCCTTGGTGGTTCGCTGCCGATTGGGTGTTCGCGAGCTTCTCTCCAAAGTGATTGCAGAAGACGGGCGCTGCGCTTGAAGTCGGTCGTCTCGGGGTCGTTGGATACCAGGTGCCCGCTCAGCTTGTAATCTCGAAAACGTACGCGAACGGAAAACAAATGAATGACATCGGTATGAAATGCTGGATAGAATGTACAAGTGACTATTCGAGCCAGATGGAGTATTCCTGAAGACGATGCTGTCACCAATACTGGTGATCTCATAGTCGATGACTCTGGCATTCGCCTCGTGGTCTTCGGTCCGCTTTCGCAGAGAGACGTTGCTAATCCTCGTCAAGACAGAATCGATGTCGTTAACGGGTTTTCTCCGTCCGGTAAACCAATAACGGTGATCGATGCTGTCCCAATTGATGCGCAGGTGGGACCACAAGGCGTGTCAGAAATTACGTACCGGGTAGGCAAAGCTGTTGTGGGGGTTTCGGTAGAAGCGCCATCCGAGCTGCGATTCCGGGATTTCAAAGTGACGCTTAGCTATCTCGATTCCTGGCTTGCCGACCCCCATTTCGAATACCAGCTGTTCCACGACGATTATCTGGCCGAGGTCCGCTTGAAGAAGCCAGGCATCATTTCATTTGATTGTGGTACGTTCGTCTTGGAATTTGGGGTAAACGCCCGGCTTCCTGAACTACGCTCGCCATTGCGGAATGTATCTATAGTCACAGAGGATTTCGCACGGTTCCTGTATCCGGAACCGATTAGTATTGATACGGCGACCGAGGATATCGTTCATTTTCGGGACTTCTTATCGTTGTTTGTCGGTCGGTCCTCAGCCGTGAAGACCCTCGTGGTCAACGAAAAAGAAAAGTCTTTGGATACGGGGATCTACGAGTCGATATCCGTATACGTACCGTTCAACCAAAGCACCGTATCCGAGGAACTGCCTCATCCTTCCTACCTCCGGAAGCGATATCACAAGATGCGCGACCCCCAACATGCGATACGACAATGGTTCGCAATCAAGGACCGCGTGTCATCGGTTGCAAGACTGCTTCTGCTTCCTGGAGCGGGGATAATGTATATGGATGTACGGTTTCTTCTCCTGATTCAAGCGATCGAAGCATATCACCGGGAGTTCTTGGGCGAGGATGACGAATATAGAGACACGGAGCTGGCCAAGAAGCAACGAGTCCTGGATTCGTCCCCTGCGGAGTTGCAGAAATGGTTGGGAGAAAAGCTGCAATATGCCGGTGAATCGGGGCTACGCAAACGTCTGAAGGCTCTGTTTGAAAGACACCCGATTGACCTGGGTGAGTTACCCTCGACCAAGGTCGTAATCAACGATGTGGTGACGGCCCGAAACGACCTTGTTCATCGAGGCACGGCAAACACTTCCGGGCACCAGGTTCTTAGACTCGTAGAGGTTCTGGTACGTCTTTTGGTAGAGTGTTTGATGCACGAGGTCGGTGAAGCGACTTCTTCCCAACTCTCGACGTAGGTAGTGAAACTGCTTCCGTCGGCAATGGATATCGGTTAACGTATTGGAGTAAAATTACTCGAAGGTGAGGGTTCTTGATTGGCGAAAACGCAGCAGCAGGCTTCCAACGGCATTTCAGATTTCGTCAAAGAACTCTGGCAGGCAGCGGTCGAGTTAAAAGGGACGATCGAGCCCTCCGACTACAAGCGCTACGTCTTGCCGTTGATCTTTCTCCGTTTTCTTTCCATCCGCTTCGAAAAGCGGAGACACGAGCTCACCGAGATGGTCCGCGAACCGGAAAGCCCGTACTACACAGACAACACCGAAGAAGCTCGAGAGATCGTAGAAGATCCAGATGAGTACCACAGCGTCGGCGCATTTATGGTTCCGGAGATTGCCACCTGGAACTACATCGTGGCCCACGCACAGGACGACGACCTCAAGGTCAAAATCGACGACGCCCTCGAGGCGCTCGAGCGGGCATACCCCGAACAACTACGAGGCCTTTTGCCACGGATATACGCGGGATCCAACATGGATGTCGAGAACTTGCGGGGCCTCATCACGCTCTTCTCCAAGCAGATCTTTGGGCAGGATCACAACGGGACTGATCTCATCGGCAGGGTATACGAATACTTCATCGGCGAGTTTGCCTCAAGCGAAGGAAAACGCGGTGGTGAGTACTTCACGCCGGAGAGCATCGTCAAATGTCTGGTAAAAATGATCGAACCGACGGAAGGCGTCGTGATGGATCCGTGTTGCGGTTCCGGCGGTATGTTCGTGCAGTCCGATATCTTCACCGCGCATAGCCAGAAACTCTCTTTTGTCGGGCAAGAGTCGAAGGACTTTACCTACCGGCTCTGCAAGATGAACCTCTTCATGCACGGACTCAACGGCCGGATTGAACTTGGGAACTCCTACCACGATGACAAGCTTCAGGGAGTCAAGGCAGACTATCTACTCGCAAACCCGCCCTTCAACGATGGCTCGAAAGGCAACAATGGATGGGGATCCGACCGCGTGCCCAAGAAGGACCCTCGCCTGAAACTTGGCGACCAGTACATGCCCCTCGCCCCGAAGAATGGCAACACGATGTGGATGATGAATTTTCTCTATCATCTGAAAGATGGCGGGACGGCCGGGTTTGTCATGGCAACCGGTGAACTGACCAACAGCGAGACGGCGCGGATCGAAGTGAGAAAGCATCTGGTTGAACTCGGGTACGTCGACTGCATCGTGCAACTCACGGGACAGCTTTTTGCGAATACTCAAATCCCGTGCAGCTTGTGGTTCCTTTCCAAGAATCGTGACGGTTCTCACGGGATGCGGGAGCGAAAGAATGAGATCCTTTTTATCGACGGTCGGTCACTGGGGGCGTTAATCCCCGGGTCACGCAAGCAAAAGGCTCTGTCGGAAGAAGAGCTTGAGAGGATCTCGTCGGTCTATCGAGAGTTCAAGCGGACCGGCGTCCCCGAGGCGCGGCCTGGATTCGCCGCCGTGGCCACAATCGACGCTGTACGTGAGTACAATTACGCACTGTCACCGGGACGGTATGTGGGTAGCGAAGAGATCGATGAGGATAGTGAGCCCTTTGAGGAGCTTTTCCCGGAGCTTACGGCCAAGCTAAAGGGACAAATGAGAGAAGGACGACGCCTGCAGGAGCAGATCGAACGGAACCTGGATAGCGTGGTATGGGGGGAATCGTTGAATGGCCTTTGATCCGGCTCGGCCCTACGACGATCTCCCACCGTTGCCGCCATCGGTTGATGTCGAAACGGCGCCGGTGCTCAAACAATGTTTGAGAGCTACCAGAGCGCTGGCGGAGCTCAAAGGAGCTGGGGGCCTGATCCCGGATCAGGCGATTCTCATCAATTCGATACCTCTACAGGAAGCGCAAGCAAGTTCGGAAATCGAGAATATCCTCACCACTCGAGATGCATTGTTCCGCGCTCAACTCAATGACGCAAGAACAGCGGATCCTCAGACAAAGGAGGTTCTGCGGTATCGTACAGCGTTGCGGCGCGGGTACGATACCGTTCGTGGCGGTGGGTTTTCTGTAGCACTGCTGCGCGAGGTTTGCTCAGTACTTCACAATCGAGACTTTGCATTTCGCCGATCCGGTGAGATCGTCCACATCGGCAATCCGCTCACACGAGAGATTCGATATACCCCGCCGACGGGTGGCTCGCGAGTCGAAGAAAAGCTCGAGAATCTTGAGCAATACTTGCTGAGCGGTGACGGCCCCGACGAGTTGATCCGCATGGCCGTGGCGCACTACCAGTTCGAAGCGATCCATCCTTTTGAGGACGGGAACGGGCGTACCGGCCGTATTCTCAACATTCTTTTCCTTGTACATGCGGGACTCCTGGAGCTTCCCGTTCTCTACCTGAGCGGCTACCTCATAGAGCACAAACAGGAGTACTACCGTCTCCTCATGGATGTGACTACCAAACAGTCATGGGAACCGTGGGTCCTCTTCATCCTCAAGGGAGTGGAAGAAACTGCCAAGACGACCACCGAACGCGTGCGCGCGATCCGCCGTCTCCTCGACCAAACGGTAGAGCGCGTGCGCAATGAGGCTCCCGCCGTCTATTCAAAAGAGCTCGTCGAACTCCTGTTCCACCAGCCCTACTCCAAGATCGCCTATCTCGTGGAGGCGGGGATCGCGAAGCGTCAGACGGCGGCAGAGTACCTCGGAGCGCTTGAGGAGTTGGGAATCCTCCAGAGTGAGATGGTCGGCCGAGAACGGATCTTCGTAAACATCCCTTTGATGAACCTGTTGACCGAGGATTCTGTGTGATGTGTCGAATTTGTAACCGGAAATCGACATGTCTAGCCGACGTGTCGATAGCGTCGACACATGGTGGAAATGAGTCGAAATGGCGCATAGAAGTCGACGGGTTTTCTCCGAGCCGGGGTGCTGTGACGCTGGTATCGAGGAGTGGAGGCATGACTCGTTGATCAAAACGATCCAGAAGGCAATAAACGACGTTTTGAGCTGTAGTAGTCAACGAGAAGCAGAGTCCGGTAATAGACAGGACCTGCACCCGGTAGGTGAGGCTCACACATTCGCCACCGCGTTCACCCAGGCCCGAGAACGTGATCCGCTCCCGGTACACCCATGGTTCGAGTCTGACGGTACCCGATATTCATGCCCGCAGATACCTCGCATCGGCTTTTACCTTGCTGCGCAGATTTTGCGTTCCGTCTTGATGGCCAATAATTCCTACAGGGCCGGTGAGTTGGTACTCAATGAGGGCTACAACGGACCCGCGATCCAACTACTGTATACCGCGGCGTACCATTTGCTCTATGGATGGCTTGCAGCACACGGTCGACTGATCGTGGAGGAGCCGCATGGGCGGCCTTCTGTGCAAACCTATGAGAGGGGATTCACAATCGGCCACGAAGAACTCGAAGGCAACCCCCAACGGATGATCATTTATCGTACCAGGGCGCACAAATGGCAATGTACCAAAGCTCAGCGGAATCACGGAATGCTCTGGACCGATGTCGCGCAGGCAGTCGGGCTGTGTTCTGTCAAGCGAATTTCCCGGCTTGGGGGTGCGGACAAAAACTTGGACTACAATCTGAAGGAGGTAGTCCGTGTTTTCGTATGAAGAGAGGATGAAAGCTGTCCTGCTGTACATCAAGTACGACAGGGGAGCGGCAGCGACG
>JAQIBO010000372.1 GCA_027859055.1 Spirochaeta sp. | reverse complement strand
GTTAAGGAACCGATTGTCACGTAAAACGGGCATACGTCTCCCGAGGGGCGTGACAGAGGAAATTTTCAGCTGAGGCGATCGGGATCGAATCCCGGTGGGGACCGCCCGATCTTGATCAGATGTTGGAGGATACGCTTCAGCTCGTCGGGATCCTCGATGACGGCGATCACCTTCATGTCCGCACTGCATTTGAACAGTACGATGTTGTTATTATCGGAGGCGGTCCGGCGGGTCTCACCGCAGCGATCTATTGTGGTCGTGCGCGGCTGAATACGATCCTGATTGAAAAGGCGCTGGTCGGTGGTCTTGCTACCTACACCAACGAGATCGAGAACTTCCCCGGCTTTCCCGATGGAACGTCAGGCCTCGGTCTGATGGAACTCTTCCACAAGCAGGCGAAGAAGTTTGGCGTCAAGTTCAAACTGACCGACGTCAAGAGCGTCGACCTCGAAGAAGAAACGAAACGGGTTGAAACGTTCCGGAACATCTACGAGGCCAAGACGGTGATCGTCGCATCCGGTGGTCGACCGCGGATCACTAAAGCGAAAAACGAGGAGAAGTACCTTTTCGATAAAGGGATCTCGTTCTGTGCGACCTGCGATGCCGCGGCCAATACCGACAAGACGGTCATGGTTATCGGATCCGGTGACGCTGCGATCGAGGAGGGAATGTTCCTCTCCAAGTTTGCGAAAGAGGTGATCGTCAGTGTCATCCACGACGAGCCCAAGATGGACTGTAACGAGATCGCTCGAGACCAGGCGTTGGCAAACCCCAAGATGCGAATGGTCTGGAACACGATGGTGGAGAGCTTCGACGGAGACGAGCACCTTGAGCGGGTTAACCTGAAGAACCTCAAGACCGGCGAAACCGAGTCCTTTGAAGTGGATACCTGCTTTGAGTTCATCGGATACGAGCCCAACACCGAGATCTTTGAGAACAAGCTCAACATGAGCAAGCGAAAGTACGTGATCACCAACGAGAAGATGGAGACGGGAATCCCCGGCGTCTTCGCCTGCGGTGACGTCCGCGAAAAGGAGCTCAAGCAGGTTGCTACCGCCGTCGGCGACGGCGCAATCGCCGGTGTCGGAGCGGAGAGGTATATCGCTGAGACGGAGATGTTTGAGAACCAGATCATGCAGAAGGAGCGGATCGGGCTGATCTACATCTACAGCGCGATCGATGCGCCGAGCCGCGAGCTCCTCCCGATGATGCAGGAGATCGAGGGTGAGTTCGACGATCAGGTCAAACTCAACGTCATCGACCAGTACAAAGGAAAGAGTCTCTGCGACCGCCTTGGGTGCGACATCGAGCCGATGACGATCTTCTACACCAAGAACGGTGAGGTAATGGATACCTCCACCCGGGTGGACAAGAAGAGTGTCGTCGAGAGTCTCAACAAGCTGGTCAAACGACCGGTCGGAGCGTGATGATGAAACGGGCACTATCGATAATTGCCGCCCTCGTGGCGGTAGTGGCCCTGGCGGGGTGCGGCCCCGCCCCGGCCGGTGAGACCGGAACGGAGATCGTCTCGGCCGCTGACGCCCTGCAACTGGTTGCCAATAACAGCGACGCGGTCCTCGTTGATGCTCGACCGACTCTCGATTACCGGGAGAATCATGTGGACGGTGCCGTGAGCATCGCCCGGGCGGACATCGTTGTGAACGCTCCCTTTCCCAACCTCGTAGGGACCGCGGGCCAGATCGAGAACGTGATGGGCGGTCGCGGGATCGGGAACGACACGTTGGTCGTAATCTACGATGACAACAACAACATGGACTCGGCGCGCCTCTGGTGGACACTGAAATACTACGGTCACGACAATGTGAAAGTGGTGAGTGGCGGACTCCAGGCGTTGCAGGCTGAGGGCGTGACGATGACAACGAGTGCACCGTCGGCCCAGGCGGCGAGCTTCACCGCTGCCGCACCGGATAAAACGATGATCGCCACGCAGAGCGAGATTCGTGACCTTATCGAGGAACCACAGCCGGGAATGCACGTCATCGACACACGAACTCCCGAGGAGTACCTCGAGGGGACGATCCCTGGCGCTGTCCTGCTCAACTATACCGGGAACAACTTTGCCGACGGTACCTACAAACCGGTACGACAGATCCAGATCCGCTACGTGGAAGCAGGGATCGATGTCGACGATGGGGCGGTGATGTTCTGCAAGACCTCGATCCGGGGCGCCCAGACGTACCTTGCGATGTACAACGCCGGATACCGCAACCTGAAGCTCTACGACGCAGCCTGGGTGGAATGGTCGTCCAACCCGATGAATCCGGTCTTCATCGAAGAACCGGAAGTACTGGAACTGCAGTCCGCGGACAATTCTTGATCAGACGTTTCCTCCCCTTAGGGGAGGGTATTTTTCGGTAGTCCCGCCGCAAAGCGCTGCGGGACGCCGGACAAAGGAGAAGTTACTATGAACGTAAAAGCTATCGTTTCTATCGTGTTGCTGTTCGCACTCCTCGTGAGCTGTGGCAACCAGGAGGCCGAGCAGGCCGCTACGCCGCAGCCGGCGCAGACCTCAGCAGCTGCACCCGCTGAGGCTGAGAGCGTCTCCGTTCGTGACACAGTCGACGCGTACTTCGCGAACATGCCCGATCATATCTACAAGATCGCGCAGGCGGAATTCCTCCAGATGGTGGGCGCCAACAGCGATATGACGGTGATCGACATCCGCCGCGCCGATGACTACGCCGAGGGCCACATCACAGGTGCGGTGAACATGCCGTGGGGAACTCCGGCGATGTACGAGATGCTCTCCTACATCCCCGCAGCCAAACCCGTTTTCGTGAACTGCTACTCAGGCCAGACCGCTGGTCAGGCGGTTGCGCTGCTGAACATGGCGGGCATCCCCGCGCGTTCGATCAACCTGGGATGGAACTTCGGACTCTCCCGCGTTGAAGGTATGGAGCAGTATGTGGAGACCACTGCGAACTCCCTCCCCTCGACCGTTCAAACCGAGATCCCTACCAACATCATGGAAGCGTACCAGGCGTATTACGAGGCGACCGCTGCGGCCGCAGGCACGCCCTTCGCAAGTAACATCGTGAGCGAAGAGAACGCGAAAGCGATACTCGACGCTGGTGATGAAGATGTACTCTTTGTTTCGATCCGCAAGCCCGAACACTACGCGGAGGCGCACATCGAAGGCGCGATCAACATCCCCTTTGGCGTCGGCATGCAGGAAAACTTTGCCTCCCTTCCCGCGGACAAGAAACTGATCGTGTACTGCTACACTGGCCAGACCGCAGGTCAGACCGTTGCCGCCCTTCGGATGCTCGGATATGACGCGGTGTCCCTCAGAGGTGGAATGGGCATGCCCGCGAACGAACCCCTCGGGTGGATGTCGAACGGGTATCCTACCGTATCCAGTAACTGATCAAACCGGGTGCCCGATCGGTAACGATCGACCAATTGGCACACCGGAGATCTTTCCGAACGACACACCTGGCCCGGCGATCACTCGCCGGGCCTTTTTATGGGTATGATCCTGTCCGGGTCATCGCCACCGGTCGAGCATCGCCCGTGCCGACCGGCGCATCTCATCCATGAAAGGCGCACTGAACTTCCGTAGAAACTCGTGTTGTCCGAAGTTCTTCGCTCCCGGGAGATATCGGCGTCCGGAACGGTCGTTGTACTCGTAGAGACCGGAGAGATGTTCGGGTGGAAGGCGCCGGTACGTATCGGTAAAGACAAAATCATCGAGGGCCATCCTACCGGTTTGCGGCTTATCCTCTCCGGTGATTCGGGGGTAACCGAGGACGACCAGCGTCATCGGCGTTGCGTAGCGCGGCAGGTCAAGGAGCGCCGCCACCTCCTCGCTATTCTCCAGGATATCCCCGATGTAGCACGCACCGAGACCGAGCGACTCAGCCGCGACGCTCGCGGTATGGGCGGCGATCATCGCGTCGCACGCGGCAAGGAGGAGGTCGCCTTCCTGAGGATGGACCAACAAATCGGGTAGATCCCGATCGATCGGTGCTCCACGAAGCGCCTCCACGTCGGAAGCGAGCAGAAAATCGGAGAAACGCTGCAGATCCGCGAGGAATACAAGGACCCATGGCGCGGTCGCGACAAACGGTTGTTGGTCGCACAATTCGGCGAGGCGCGTTTTTGTTTCTACCGATTCCACCTCAATCACGGAGTAGAGCGTCTGGTTACCCGCCGTCGGCGCCCGCCGCATCGCCTCGAGGACGCCGATTCGCACATCCTCGGGAACCGGATCACGGCGGAATGCGCGGACAGAGCGCCGCTTCAGCAGCAGGTCGATCGTTTCGTTCATCGTTCTATTATACAATGGCACCGTGCGACGCGCCCGCCGCTCTCCGGAATTGATCGTCATCCTCGTGTACGCGGCGATATCCGTATGGTCGTTGCCGTGGTACCCCGCGGTACACAGCGATGAGGTGTGGCTCGCGTCGCTGACACGGGCGATGATCGTTGAACGCGATCTCGCCGCGACGGAAGACTTCTTCGCGATCACCCCACGACACCCCCACGCGATCAAGACGCTCTACCACGTCGTGCAGATGCCGTTTCTCGCCGTCAGCTTCTCCCACATTGGGGCGCGCCTCCCCTCGGCTCTTGCGATGATCGGTGCCGTCTGGCTGCTCTATTCGCTCCTCCGTCGTCTCACTGGTAACGTCACCGTGGCGGCGCTCGTCGCGCTCGCGTTCGGGCTGGACCCGCAGATGTTGTACATCGGGCATCTCGCGCGGCAGGAAGCGCTCGTGGTCGCGGCGACCGTAGCGGCGGTGCGTGTCGCGGCTTCAGGGACACTGCGGGCGCCGCTGTGGGCGGGACTGATCGTCGGGCTGACGATCTTCATCCACCCCAACGCGTTTATCGCCGCAGCGGCGGTGGTTCCATGGATCCTCGTACCGCCGCGCCACTTCGCCGTGAGAGGAGAGACGTTTGTAGCGGCGGGCGCGGAAGGACGGGCGGGACTCGCCGGTATCGCAGGTCGCATCGGGTTATTCATCACACCGATTACAGCGTTCGCGATCGCCGCGGTAGGTCTGAGCATCCTCATCGATCCCGGGTTCATCGGTCACTATTCGTCGTTTGGAGCCGCGGTAGGTGTCGGTGACAGTGGCTGGCAGCGCCTCTTCCGGCTTCGTTCCTTCCTGGGGAAGGTGATCACGCGCAATCAGGGTACGTACTACCTGCCGCCGGTGACACCGCAGTTGGTGTGGGGGGCCATCTCCGTTTCGGTTGCGCCGGTCTTGTCCTTCCTCCGGGATCGCCACCGGACGGACGGACCGTTTGCGTTGGCACCAGTCCTTCCGCTCCTGAGCGTTCTCGGTGTGGCAACAGCACTCTTTCTGATCGGTAAATACAGCCCGCCGAGCGCGGTTTTCTTCTTTCCGTTTCTGTACCTTGGAACCGGTATCGCCGCGGGGGTTCTTCTCGATAGCGGCATCCGCGGATCAGCGGGGCGCGGCATTGGGGCGCGAGGGATCGCGCGGTACGGCGGATACCTGGTTTTATGTATGACGCTGCTCCTTCCCCTCACGTCCGGAATCTATGAGCTACCGCGGTGGTTTGCACCCCGGGGATCCCTCCGCTCCTACACCGCCTATCGGGATGCGATTAACCAGGCGCTCAACCAGACCGATTCGGTCGCCCCTCCGGTGAACACCCGCGTCCTCGGAAATCTCAATACCGGATTCGCACTTCCTCCGGACAGGCTGCGGGCGTACCGAGATCTCGGCGCTATCCCACCGGGAGCGGACGGAGCCCTTGCCGCGTACCTCGAGGCGGAAGAGATCGGCATCGTTCTCTTTCCTCGCGAAGAACTCGACCTCATATACCGGATGCGTCCGGTATGGAACGATCTCTACGGCAATCCCTCCCGTTTCTATCCCCAGCTCGTCCGCACTCTCGCGGAGCGGGGAAAACTGATCGCGACGATTCCCGCGCCGATCTATGGAATGCGTTTGTTTCGTTACCTCGATTCAGAGACCGCTACCGTGGAGGTCTATATTCTGAAGCGGTGATACCGGAGGCCGCCGGCGGGAGACTCAGTACGCCGCGGTCAGACGCGCGAGGAGTTCTGCGTCGGCGACCAAATCCATTCCCGAGATCTCTGCGAGAAAACGGGCGGCAGATCCTACGGCGAGGCGGTCACGCAAAAATACTTCATCGGCGGGAAACAACGCTCCGTTCTCGTCGGTCGCGCGAAAACGGAGCGCCGCGCGGTATACACGTTCGATCGTTGAAGTATCGAGGGAGTGTTTCTGGAGGAGGCGAAGCGTGCCGATGATGCGATCTCCCGCCGAGAGCTTGCGCTGCAGATCTCTCCCGACACGATATACTGTATCACCCAATCCCCGACTGGAGAATCGGTGCAGAAGATCTTCGATATGGTCCTCGATATCCGCGCTCGAAAACACGCCCGGGTATGTCAAATGGAGCGCCAGGCCTGCCGCGCTCATCGCCGCGTGTACATCCCGTCTTACCGACGGCTCCTCGAGCGCCTCCCAGACGAAACGAACATCCGGATTGAAGCTGTAGCCGAGGTAAGCGGTAGCGGCGTGACCGAAATTGTGGATATAGAGCTTGCGGTCCACCCACGCGCCGATCGGAGAGACAAGACGCAACTGCGGTACCGCCGGGGGGGCCCCTGCCCAGCCCTCAGCATCTACAAGAAGCTCATTGAACTCCTCGGCGTATACCGTAGTCGGTTCCGCCCGGCTCAGTTCTTCCGGGACAAGAGGCACCATCTTTCCGACGCTGCACTCGACGACTCCGGGAGCTCCGTTCACCGGTCGTGAGCCGTGGTAGCCGGGCGACCGGCGGGAGGTTTCATCCTGGGGCAGCGCCGCAAACGCCGATTTCATCGCCCGACGTACGATCTCCCCGCCGTCATGGATGTTCTCCGCCAGGATCACGTCAAACGGTGGTACTCCCGCCTCGAAGCGGCGTACCGCCTCGGTGGCGAGAACAGAAAGGAGGCGCGGAAGGACCGCAGCACCTACCGATGTGGCGACAAGGGAGACTCTGCGAAGAACGGGAGTGAGCTGCTCCGGATCGTCTGCGCGAACGGCATCCACAGGGTGAACATCGATCCGCTCTTCACCACCGGCAGGCGCGCGGTGAACAACCGTATAGCGCCCGTTCCGGGCGAGGGCGGAGACAAGGTCCCGATCAACGTCGGCAAATACCGGCGTATAGCCCGCACGCCCGAATATCTGCCCGACAAATGACCGTCCGATGTTTCCGGCGCCGAAGATCAGGATCTCACCAGATCGGACCTCAGACATCGTCGCTGACCGCTCCAAGTTGACGACGGTAATCTCGCATATACATCGCTGTCGCCGTAAACTTTTCTCCAGGTTCTTCTTCGATCGCCGTACCACCGTAGTAAAAACAGGTATATCCACCCGAGACGACGCCCCACGCTATCGCGTCGTACAGATCGAACACCGATTCACCGGAACGCATCTGTTCCGCCAGAGCGTAGAGCACGCCCCCGACGAAGTTGTCCCCGCAACCGATTGTGTCTCCTGACGCGCCGGCGCCAGCGCACAACTCCTCACGGATCCGACTGCTTGTAGGGAACCGTCGCGCGGCCAGCGGTGCAAACCGCCCTCCGCGACTGACCGCAAACAGGTCGTCCGGCCCCTCGGTAATGACAACTGCGGAGACACCGGCATCGACGAACGTTTCCGCCGCGCGCGTAACGCTACCGCGCCCACTGAGCCGCCGCGCCTCCTCGGCATCTACGATCAACAGATCGGTATTGCGATACGTCTCTTCGCTGTCACCGAGTGGCCATGGACGATCGGGCGATCGCGATTCATTGAGGAAGTCGTACACCGTATTCACGACCGTCAGTGATCCCGATTTATGCGCACGACGGACCGGAATTTCGAGCTCCGCGTGGAGAGCCGGTACGAGCGCGGTCCCGCCGAGCGCGACGATCGGATGATCGTACAACGACGCGTCGATATCGCTGGCACGGAATTCGGCCGCCACCCCCGTACTGTTCACGAA
>JAQIBO010000350.1 GCA_027859055.1 Spirochaeta sp. | reverse complement strand
GGTTCTCGGCACAGACCGCGCGATGTTCTACCACGCCGGACTGACCGTGACGGAGAAACAGCGGGTGGAACGCGCGTTCTTTGAAGCTGACAACGCCATTCTGGCGGCAACGTGCGCCTACGGAATGGGCGTTGACAAGCCAAATATCCGGACGGTTATTCACACCTATATTCCCGACACGGTTGAGGCGTTTCTGCAGGAAAGCGGCCGGGCGGGACGGGACCGCAAGCCGGCGCAGTCGGTCGTTATTGTAGACACCGACGCACGGGAGCGGTGCCTCCGACGGGATAATGGGGGCGCGGTTTCACCGGTACTGGATGCGATGTTTGGCGACACGTGCCGCCGCCGGGCGCTGCTCACCCACCTGGGTGTGTCCGACGGGGCGTGCAGCGGATGCGACCGGTGCAGCGATCCAAACCGCAGGCCAATTTCACCGGCGGCGGAGTTGATGCTGGAATCGATCCGTTCCTCTCGACTACCGCTCACTCGCGGCGAGTGGATCGCCGTGTGGCGCGGTCACGAGTCCGAGGACGCCCGTCGCGCCGGCCACGCGGGCCTGCCGGGATACGGACTGTTTCCCCGGTGGCGTGAGTTCGACCTGGAACGCGCCGTTGACGCGCTTTTACGAGCCGGGGCCCTCACGGAGCGGCATCGCCGGCTTTCGGTCAGCCGTCAGTTTTGTCGGGGACGACGAAACAGTACGGATCTCCTCCGACCATTCCTGCCGTTTGAAACAGAAGCGCGTTGATCGCCCCACCGGCGTCGACAAATGTTGTCAAATGATCGCCCAGAAACGCGTCTACCGGTTCGTATCGCCGGCCGTAGTTCCGAACGCGGTCGGACATGCGCGTGCGAAAATACCACCGCACCGCCGGTTCACTCTGCTGCAGCATATACGCCTGGAACTCGTTGTACATGAGATAATCATCATCCGGTGCGTAGCCCATCCACGCGAACGCATCGCGGTAGTAATGGCGTTCCCGCTCGCTCAGCGCGTCAAACCAGTAGGTCGCGACGCCGGTGCGGAACTCGCTTTCTTCGTAAAATACGCCGTGCATCGCCTCGTGAATGATGAGAAGATTCCGTAATACCCGTCCGCTCTCCTGGGTCACCGCAAGGATCCCGCCGGTCCCCGGGGCCCAGCGGCCATCTTCGTCCCGAACGATCAGCCCGCGGGCGGCCACAATCTCGCGCAGGAGCGTTTCGTGTTCGTTAATCGGAAACGCAACGTCTTCCACCGCGTTGTAAAACGCGGCGAGCCCCTCGGGCCGGTAATTGTGCGCGTTGTATCCATGGCGACCGGCCAGCTCCCCGTCGCTCAGCAGCGTCCCGATAGACCCGCGTTTTTCCACAAAGAACGCCAGACGCTTGAAAAACCGCGCCTGAATCTGGTAATCCCGCGAGTCGATCCACAGTATATCGGGGTACAAAGACCAGGAAAACAGTTCGTATTCCTCGTTTCGCCAGCGCGCCGCGGGATAGTTCTTGAGCTCCGTAAGCTCTATCGGTAACGGTTCCAGCGCCTCTGTCGCCATCGGGAGGACCGAAACGCCGTGAACCGTGAACGCCCCTTCCCCCGTCTGCGTGGCGTTCACGACAAGCGATCGGACCTCCGCGTTCCACAGATCCGGCCGTATCACCAGCCGGTGGTCTCCCGGGCGGGTATACGCGGTAACGGCAATACCATCAAGGTCCACGCTGATCTGCGGTCGCCGGCTCCGGTCGGTAAACGCCGTCGCGTCGTGGCGGTAGTCGATCACCACCGCGTCGGAGGGCCCCACGTGACGATCCAGCCCGCTGATACGCCACTCCCGGTCACGCGCGGTGACCGCAAGGCGATCGTCAAAGAGGCCGGTAGCCTCGGTCCAGCGTACCGCCGGCAGGTCTTCCCGGCGGGCGAAGGCGATCGCCTCAACGCGATAGCCCGGGTCGTCGTCGGTGTAAAATGCAACACCGCTGTCGGCGGGAATGACGCCGTTTTGAACGAACCAGTCCGGGAGCGTCATCGTGAAAACCCAGCGCCCGTCGCCACCGGGAGCAGTGCCGGACGCAGCGGAAATCATGTCGGCGAACGGGTACCGCCGGGACTCGGCCGCGGCGGAGGCGTCAGCGGCGGAAAGGATCACGCCCCCACCCCGGAAATCGCCGTCAATCGCGATGCGAAGCGTTGCGACGTCCTCCGCGGGCGCCAATTCGGCAAACCGGATCTCGTACGGTTCCGCCGCGGCCGCGGTGATCACAAGCTCTTCCTCCGGTGTCTTTCGCGGCTGGTCGCGGACCTCGGCCAGGACGGTGGCGTCCCGGGAGGTAACGGTCACATCCAGGGCGTCCAGGTTCCCGTGACACGCCGAGAGCACGAGAACAAACGGCACAACCGCGGCGATACGGCGAAACAACAGAGTGTGCGAAGAGATGTGGCGGATCATCGGCAGCTTAACTCACCCGAACGAGGCTTTTTGCAATCAGCTCGGCAACCTCACGCGTGCGGTTGCGCTTAGTCGCCGCGTCGCTCCCCATAAGGTATTCCAACCGGCTTTCAAACTCCTCCGGTACCGTCGGGAGTGTCGAAATCGCCTCGCGAAGGAGACGGCCTCCCGGCTCAAAGCGACGGTTGACTGCAAGGAGCAGATTACATGAGGTTTCCAGAAATCGTGCCAGCGAAAGCTGATAAAAGAGCGGTTCATCGCTGTAGACCGCGCTGGTCAGATCAGAGAGAGAGTGCTCCATATGAGCGCGCAGGATATCAACCCGACGTGTCCAGAACGCCTCCGGCAGGTCCGCGAGGGTTCGACGAATCACCGTCAGCCACGTACTGCGTTGCAGCACCGGATCGGCAGTCGTGACGCGATACAGACCGTAGGTCGTACCGAGAAACTCTCCCTTTTCCGGAAAACGCGCCTGGGTGACCTGAACATCGATCTCCGTAATTCCCTTGTACTCCATCCGTACCGGGACATCCTCAAAGAGAAAGCGATCTTTCTGGCCGTCCGCGGTAGCCTCAAACATGGTGGTGTCGGCGAACGCGGCGCGGCGCTCATCCACGCCGGGAAATACTCCGTGATAATACACGTCGTAACTGATAAAGAAACTCGGATCGAAGCGATCGGAACCGAAGCGGAGCACCGTTACGGTATCTACCGTGTCCCAACCCTGCATGATCGTCCGAACATAGTCGTTAATTCGTTCAATAATTGCGTCCATGAGGCCCTTACTGTAGCATAGCGCGTAAGGTATGGCCACGTTTCTCGCAGCGCTGCGCTTCGCCGTTAACGTCGAAGATCACTTGCAACACCTCCAGACCGAACGGTTCCGCCGCAACGGGGACACCTCAACGCGCCTGTTTCCACCACTGGTTCCAATCGCCGGGTTGAACCGTATGCCCCCCGAGAGCGCACTGGACGCGTTTCGCAAACGCCACGTCCTGGAGGTCGCCGGGAGTGAAGATGTCCCGGTGCATGCCAGTGGAGCGGCTCCGCAGGTTCCCCCGGCGGCGTACACCCTCGCGATCACCGGTTACCGTGCAATGGTTGCCGATTTTGTTCACCGCTTCCAACCGTCGGGCACCCAGGAGACTCAGGTGAACCAGGAAGCCGTAACCGATGGGGGTCCACCGGAATTTCACCCCGCCCAGAACGCCCCGCCGGTACTTCGGCTCGGTTGGACCGGTGCCGTCTCCCCCGCCGCGCCGCCGGGGATACCACGCACGCGGGCACTGTGGCTGTGTATCTTTGCTATCGAACTCGGGCCGAATGAGCGATGGTGGAACGGGTGCAGCTGGGATCTGTTGTACCTACGACGCTTTTCCGCCCGGTCACGGCCGGAGGCATCCGAGACGCGCCGTTAACTCTCGGCGATGAGCACGCGATTACGACCGGACTGTTTTGCTTTGTACAACGCTATGTCAGCGGCCTCGTTAATCTCCTGAGCGGTCTCAAAGCGTGGAAACTCGCCGATGCCGCAACTGAACGTCACGGAGAACTCGGTGGTGCCGCTGTTCTGCCGGATCAGGGCGAAGCTCTCCCTGATCTCATTCATTATACGTTCAGCGTGATAGGCGGTGGTGTTAAAGAAGATGATCCCGAACTCTTCACCGCCATACCGTCCGACGATGTCGGTCCGACGCAGCCGTTCCACAAGCAGACGGGTCAGGCTCTTGATAACGCGGTCTCCGGTGAGGTGCCCGTAGGTGTCGTTTACCCGTTTAAACTTGTCGATATCGATCATCGCAAATACCAGTTCAATACCGATTCGTCGGGAGCGTTGCATCTCATGCTCAAGACGTTGTTTCAGATTTGTGTGGTTGAGCAGACCGGTGAGGGAATCGCGTTCCATATGGAAACGCATCGCCCGCGTCCGCGCCGCACGAATGCGAATGGAGGTGACAAGGTGTTCAACGCTGAACGGCTTCACGATAAAATCATCAGCGCCGCTGCGAATCGCCTCAAGCTGCCGTTCGGCGTCGGTTTCAACTGACAGGAAGACTATCGGAATACTGACGAAATTCTCGTTCTGCCGGATAATCCCGGAAAGCTCCGCGCCGTTGCACCCGGGCATATACATGTCCATCAGAATCAGTTCCGGCTTGTACTCAACGAGAACGCGAAAAATCTTTTGCGGGTCCGTGACCACCGAGGTGATCATCCCCGCGTTTTGCAACGCCAGAGCAGTGTCGGAAACCTGCTCCGGGTCGTCGTCGACGATCAGTACATGGTACGGATTGTCCTGCTCCCGTTCGAGCGTTGCCTCCAGCTTATCGATCAGCGTGGTCAAGTCCAGCGGTATCGGAATAAACGCGTCGGCACCGAAACGCACCGAGCGCAAGCGAATCTGGAAGTCGTCTTCCTCCCCTACCAGAACCGTGAGCAGCCGCGAGGGAAACTCTTCCCGCAGTGAAACGACCTCGCGAAGACGCTCCGGCGTCTCCGCAATAAAGGCAACCTCGGTAAGCAGGATGCAGTGTTCGATCGCGCCGCGCTCAGGCGGTGCCGCCTCCTCCGCGTCGCCCTGAAGCTGATGAAGGTACGTTCGTATTTCGTCCAGCTCGTCCACTCGCACCAGCATCATACCGAACACCGCCAGCTGTTCGTCAAAGCGGGCCGGCAATCCGGCAACAGAACCGGCGACGATAACCAGCCGCCGCGGCGTCTTTTGAGACGCGGCAGAGACCTCTTCGGACGAACCGATCCGGGCCACGTACGGGTGTTCGGCGGCGGCGCGAAGGAGTTCAATCGTACCAACGGTATCGGTCGCTATCGTCCCGGCCGCGTGGACCAGGTCCCGTTCAACCGCCTCCTCCGCTTCTCGGGCCGCACCGTTCAACGCATCCATGCCGAACGTAGCTGCCGTGCCTGCAATTCGGTGCAGCCGCATCCGGAGCTCCCGCGTACTGTCAGCGTTTCCAGAGAGCGCCTGCGCTTCCAGAGCATCGATTTCATGAATACGTTTCGCCAGACCATCCCGAAACTGTCGCGAGAGCAGTTCCAGGCGTTCGTTCACGGCGCCGGGAAGTTTTTCCATATAGATTTACCTTCGACATATATAGCGTATTCCATCACCGTCTTCAACGCAATTACTTGTCGGACAATCTGTCAATTGCCCAGTTCACGTGCTCGCGGATGACCGCATCATCTATCGTCAGAGATGCCCGGAGATCCGGGAGCAGGTCCACAGCCCCGGTGTTTGCCGCGACGATCGCCGCGTTACGAAGCATCAGTCGCCACCCCGGACGCATCAGCGGTGAGCCTGCAAAGCGGTCCACAAACGACTCGTGGTCGCGCATGTGCAGGAGCTCACGGAGCAGAACGCGGGAGCCGGCAATGGGACGCACAAACGCCGGGACGTCGGTCTCACGGGCGCGCACGTTAAGGGGGCACACCTCCTGGCAGAGATCGCACCCAAAGAGCCACTCCCCCATGAGCGGCCGCAGATCTTCGGGAATGACGCCGCGGTGCTCAATCGTCAGGTACGAGATGCAGCGGGAGGCGTCGATCTGGTGCGGAGCGGTGAGCGCGCCGGTGGGACACACGTCGATGCACCGCGCACACGTTCGGGGACAGGCGCCATGATGAATCCCGGCCGGTTCGCCGGGGGGCACATAGCGGGTGGAGAGGATTTCGCCAAGGAAGAACCAGCTTCCGAATTCGCCGTTGATAACCAGCGTGTGGCGTCCGGTAAAGCCGATTCCCGCCTGTTCGGCGTAGTGGCGTTCACTGAGCGGCGTCGCGTCGGTGAACGCGCGAAACGAGTCCTCCGGATAGCGCCGCCCCAGCTCCCGGGCGATCCGTTTGAGCCGTTTTCCCAGCTCCTTATGGTAATCCCGTCCCCAGGCGTAGCGGGCGATGCGTCCCCGCGGTGGCGGCGCACCGCTGTCTATCGGGGCCGCGCCGTCTATCGGGACTGCGCCGTCGGCGTCCGTTGGGGCAGCGCCGTCGGGCTCGGTCGCCGTGCCTGAGGGCGCTTCGCCGCCTCGGTCCCGCTGATAGTAATTGAGCGCGACAAAGATGATCGACTGGACACCGGGCACAATCTCGGCAGGGCTGAATTTCCCCGCCGCGTGGCGTTCAAGGTACTCCATGGAACCGTGACGCCCCTGGGCAAGCCATTCCCGGTATACCCGCTCCTGCTCCGGATCAGCCGCAGCGTCGGTTACGCCGAGGAGTTCAAGCCCCTCCGCGCGGCACAACTCAGCGATCTCTTCGGGAACCTCGGGATACCACGGTGTTCGTACGATCATGATGAACCGCTAAACGCGCTGGGGCAGAGGTCAGAGACGGGACACCCGGCACAGTCGGGTTTTCTGGCAAAACAGAACCGTCTGCCGTGGTAGTTCAGGCGCATGCTGGCACTGTTCCAGTACTCCGGCGGCAGGACCGCGGCGACGTCACGCTCCAGCCGTCCGGGTTCCGCGGCGGTGGAAAAACCGAGCCGCCGGACCACCCGTCCGAAATGGGTGTCCACGATGATTGCGGGAGTGTCGTACACGTGAAGGAGAATCACGCCTGCAGATTTGCGACCGACACCGCGCAGGCGCGTGAGGTCCTCCATCGAATCCGGTACCCGACCGTCAAACTCATCGACGAGCATCTGCGCAGTGGCAACTATGCTTTTGGCTTTTTGTCGGAAGAAGCCGACCGAATGGATCAGCGCTTCCACCTCCGCCGGTTCGGCGGCTGCAAGCGCCGCAGCATCGGGGAAGCGCGCAAAAAGAGCCGGGGTGGCGGCGTTGACCTGGTCGTCGGTCGTCTGGGCGGAGAGGATCACTCCGATAAGCAGTTCAAACGGCGACCGGTAGGAGAGCATACTCGGCGTATCCGGGTACTCCTCCGTCAGCGCCGTAAGAATCGCAATAAACCTGTCTGTATCTTCCATAGTCCGTCCCGCGGCAGTGTACCATCAAGCGGACCAGGCGTCATATCCTCCGGCCAGATTGAATACCTTCTGAACGCCGTTGCGAATGAGAAGACTCGCGGCGATCGACGATCGATACCCGCTCTGGCAGTGCACGAGAATCGGCTGCGTCGGGTCATCCGGCCGGAAATCGGAGAGATAGCCGAGGTGCCTGTGGCTGGCAACGTCGATATGCCCATCCTCGTATTCACTGCGCGAACGCACATCGAGTACCGGTATCCCATCGTCGATGAGTTCTCGCGCAGCGTTCACGTCGACCGACTCGATCGTACCCGAGTGGGAGGGTGTTCCGGCCGCGGCAGTGACGCTTTCGGATAGCGACGCCGGGTCGATGAAGCCGATGCAGCGGTCCAGTCCGATTCTCAGAAGAGCGCGCAGCGCCGTCTCGCGTTCGTCGCGGCCGGCGACAAGCACGATATCCCGGTCATACGCGGCAAGCCATCCAAACCACGTGGCCATATCCTCCGCAAAGGGAATGTTGATGCTTCCCGGGAGGCGGGCGGCTGCGAAATCGTCGGCATCGCGCAGATCAAACACCTGAACGTCGCTGTCGGCAAGCTGTTCCGGTGTGAACACCGGAAGCGTGTCCGTGCCGGGCTGCGCTGCGCGCACACTCTCCCGGGGACGGGCGATATTGAGACGCTTCATCGTACCGAAATAGCGCGGTGCTTCCGGCTGCCCGTCCAGCAGCCACGAGACAAACGCATCTTCGTCGACCTGCCGGAACGCCGGGTTCGTATCACGTTCAAACCCGAGAGTCGAAACCGGCACGGCCCCGAGCGCCTTGCCGCACGCCGAGCCGGCGCCGTGTCCCGGCCACACCAAAACGTCATCGGGAAGTTCAGCCACCCGCTGGAGTGATGCGTACAATGCGCGTGCACCAACTTCGCGCGTGCCGGAATACCCTGCCGCCTCGTCAAGAAGATCGGGTCGTCCTACGTCGCCGGCAAACAGAAAGTCTCCGGTGAAGATCATCCGTGGACGTTCACCCGCGGCGTGGTCGAACAGGAGAAAACTGAGATGCTCCGGCGTATGGCCGGGGGTGTGGATCGCCTGCAGCGACAGGTTCCCGATCGTCACCGTGTCATCGTCGTGAAGCGGCGTATGATCAAACCGGTACTGCCAGTCAGCCCCGCCCTCACCGGAAAGGAGCAGCTCCGCCCCGGTGGCCGCCGCAAGTTCGCGGGCGCCGCTCAGGTAGTCCGCATGAACATGCGTCTCGAGCACCCGGGTGATTGAAAACTCCTCCCGCGCCACAATTTCCAGATAGATGTCAACGTCCCGGCGGGGATCGATGACAACCGCTTCCCCGCTCGCCTGGCACGCGACAACGTAACTGGCCTGGGCCAGGCCGCGGTCGTAGACTCGTTCAATGAACATATCCCCTCCTCACCGGTCGTGCCGACCGGCTGAGCCTTCCGTCGGGCCCGGCGTCACCTGGCCCGACTTCGGCGCGTCTCCCTGTTCTACGGCTCCCTGCTCCACGGCTCCCGTCCAGGAGATAATCCCGTCCTCCAGGTTGTACACTTCGGTAAACCCGAGCTGAATCATGTACCGCCCGGCGGTCCAGCTGCGACTCCCGCTTCGACAGTACACCAGATACGGCGCGCCTCGGTCGAGAGTGTCGATCTGGTCGGGAAAGGCGGGATCGGCGATATTGAGCAGAACCGCATCTTTCAGGTGCGCCGCGCTGTACTCTTCGGGCGTGCGGACATCCAGTACCACCGTATGATCCTCATCCATCTTTTTGGCAAACTGATCAGGCCCGAGGTCCACCGGCTGCCCCGACACGTCGTATTGGCTGCTCATATATTCAACCGCCTTCATATAGATTACTTATAATGTAAGGTATTACGGACGCCGGGCGCGGTCAAGGGCTTGAGGAGTGGCGGGTTGGGCGGCGCGGCAGGTTAGGCGGGGTGCGGCCGCTTTCCAGCTACCGGGCGCCCGCCGCCGATGCCCAGCCCGTTGACCACGGCCCCGCCCGTTGACCGGCGCACGCCGCTCACATATACTCGTTCCCGCATCCGGGATGTAGCCTAGTGGCTAAGGCGCCTGCTTTGGGAGCAGGAGACCGCCGGTTCGAGTCCGGCCATCCCGATAGCGGCCGTGCGCTGCCCACCGCGGGCACCGCCTTTACCGGCCAGAACATCGACGTTCCAGGCCGAGGGTCAGAGGG
>JAQIBO010000309.1 GCA_027859055.1 Spirochaeta sp. | reverse complement strand
TCATACAGCCATTACCATCGAAGATGAACGTGTTCCCGAATCTGGCGGTCGTAGATCTCCTTGACACCACGGTGCAGCTCCGGCGAAAGCGGCGGAAGCTCGCTCACCGCCAGGTTGGCATGGACCTGCTCTACCCGGGAGGCACCGGGGATGACGGTGGACACCGCCGGGTGGTCGAGGACCCAGCGCAGCGCCGCCTGAGCGGGAGTGATTCCCGGGGGTAGCAGCTCCCGAAACTGATCAACCGCGTCGAGGCCCGCCTCGTAGGGGACTCCGCTGAACGTTTCCCCTTTATCGAAGGCCGCACCGTCGCGGTTGAAGTTGCGATGGTCTCCTTCGGCGAAGCTCGTATCCCGCGTGAATTTGCCGCTCAGGAGTCCGCTTGCCAGCGGTACCCGCACGATAATTCCGACGCCCCGTTCCATTGCGCGCTGAAAAAGGTCTTCCCGGGGGCGCATGCGGAACATATTAAAGATGATTTGAACGGTGGTGACGTTGGGAAACTGGATTGCCTTCATCGCCTCTTCAATTTTTTCAACGGAGACGCCGAGGTGTCCGATCTTTCCCTCTTCCCGAAGGCGATCAAAGAGGTCAAAAATCTCCGGCCGATAGTATACGTCGGTGGGTGGACAGTGGAGTTGGATGAGGTCGAGGCGTTCGAGGCCGCTGTTTCGCAGGCTTGTTTCAACGAAACCTCGCAGAACCTCCGGCGTGTACCCCTCGTTGACGTGAGGTGATATTTTGCGGCCACATTTGGTGGCAACGGATACTGTCTCGGTCCGGGAGCGTACGACACGGCCGACTGCGGCCTCACTCTGCCCATCGTCGTAGACGTCGGCCGTGTCGATGAAGTTGACGCCGCCGTCGATGGCAGCGTTAATGAGCTGATCTGCTTTCGCGTTGTCAAACTCTTGCCCCCAGCCGCCGCCAACCTGCCACGTTCCCAGAGAGACTTCGGATACTTTTATTCCCGTTGAGCCAAGTGTTCGGTAATTCATATACCTTAATGGTACGGCCTCACGAATAAGAGGTCAACTTTGGGGTATATAGCAGCGTGTTGCAAAATCGGGCTCAAGTCCTTGAATTGAAAAGATTTTCGCACGACGGACATTCTGTTTACCATAAACCACGACACGGCAGAGAGTTAAGATCGATTCTGCAACACCTTCGTGGATACTTCAAGCCTATCAACGTCGCTCCAGCCGGTACAACCCGCCGTCGGGACTCTCATCGGTCAGAATGTAGATCTCCCCGCCGGGTCCTTGCCTGACATCTCGAAAACGGGCAAATCCCGAGAAGAGTGTCTCCTCACCGATTACGGTTTCCTGGGCATCGAGGTCCACGCGGCGCAGGTGACGTCCTGCCAGGGCACCAACGAGGATATCCCCGTTCCATTTGGAAAAACGCGGCGAGGTTACGAATGCAAGCCCCGATGGAGCGATGGATGGCGTCCAGTGCAGCAATGGATCCTCGTACCCAGGCCGCGAGGCGGTGTCGGTTATTTCGCGACCGCTGTACGCAACGCCGTGGGTCACAAGTGGCCAGCCGTAGTTTGCCCCGATCGAAACGATGTTGATCTCATCACCACCACGGGGTCCGTGCTCGTGCAACCAGATCTCTCCCGTCTCCGGGTGGCGCGCCATGCCCTGGGCGTTGCGGTGTCCCCAGGAGAACAGTCCGGGAGCCGGTTCGAGGGTCCCACCGCGAGGGTCGTTGATTTTTTGGGGGTTTTCGGGCGGTATCGACCCGTCAGGGGCGACACGAACCACACTTCCCTGATGGTTCGTCGGATCCTGCGCCTGTTCCGGCTGGCCCCGTTCGCCGACGGTGATATACAGGTATCCCTCCGGTCCCAGGGCGAGACGGCTTCCAAAGTGGCGCCCGCCTGAGACTACGCGATTCAGTTCGAAGATCGATTCTACATCACGCAAGCCGACGCCGCCTGGTTGCACATCCAGCCGGGCCCGCGCCACCGCGGTGACCGCACCACCCCGCTTTCCCGCGGAGTAGGAGAAGTAGACGGTGTTATCACGGGAGAACCTGTCGGAGATTATGATATCAAGGAGACCGCCCTGGCCACGGGCATAAAGATCGGGAACGCCGGATACCCGCCGGAGCTCCCGCTCCGGCCCAGCCGAGAGATACCACAGGCGACCGGGACGTTCGGTGATAAGCAGTGCCCCCCCAGGGAGCGGGGCAACCGCCCAGGGATGGTCAAGCCCGACCACAACCTCCCGCAGCATCAGGTTTCCAATACTGGATGTATCGCGAGCGGCAACGTCACTACCCAGTTCCTGCGCCGGTACGGCAAAGATCGAAACAACGCTTATGTACGTGAGCATCGTGAGAAAAACGCGAATTGTGAGTTTCATCGTGGTGTCACCTCCCGGGGATAAAGTACGGCCCGGGATGCTGGATCGAATAGCTGTGTATACACAATCCTGTTTCAAGAAGCAGCATAGCTCCTGCGGTTGTGTGGATATATGAAGTCGAAGGGAATTCTTTACTCCCTTCGGGTATCCATCGTCCCTCAGGAGGTTCCTTCAT
>JAQIBO010000470.1 GCA_027859055.1 Spirochaeta sp. | reverse complement strand
CGGCGTCGATCAGTTCGGCGATGTTGCGCTCGATAATGCGCGGAACGTAAATGGAAAGCTTCATATCAAAACCGGTCTGGCCGACGCTCCACGCCATGTCGTCCTCGCTGTCCGGAGCGGTCCGGGTGGCGAAGGAGCGCATCTCCAGCCGCGGGCCGGGACTGTCGTCGGCGCACGCGGAGACGAGCGCCGCGGATACGCCGTCGGCGAAGAGGCTGTTGGCGACGATGACGTCCACATCTTCTTTCTGCTGCATATGCACCGAACACAGTTCCGCGTTCACGATCAACACCCGCGCGTCCGGGGTGGAACGGCAGATGGCGTCCGCCATTTTGAGTGCGGGAAAGGCGGCGTAGCACCCCATGAAACCGAGGTGGAAGCGATGCACGTCCGGCGAGAGGGGCAGTTCCTTAACGAGGTAAAAGTCAAACCCGGGAGCGGAAAAGCCGGTGCAGCTGACGGTGATGAGGTGGGTGATCTGTTCGCGGGCGTCGGGAAAGCGGTCGAAGAGGCGGCGTGCCGCGGCGAGAGACAGGCGTTGCGCCTCGGTGATGAAGAGATCGTTTCTGACTTTGGTGGTCGGTTCCGGTTTGAGGTCCGCGGTGGGCGGGTAAAAGGTGTAGTCTTCCGGTTGTTTGTCGTAGTCGCCGATGACGGTGTGGCGCGTCTCGATCGCCGATGCGGGATAGATGCGGTCGATGAGTTTCTGCGCCCGTGGATTGCCGTCGTAGAGGCGCCGCATGAACTGTTGCGCAAACTCCTGGGTGTAGAAATTCTCCGGTACGGCGGTCTCTATGGCGTGGATATACACGCCGGTTGACGGGTTCATCGTCAGAAAGTACGGTTTGATTCGCAATTTGACAACGATAATTGGGTTTTTATTCGTACCCGGGGTACGCTTCCGTGCGGCCGGGGTGCGGCCGGGAGTGAAACTGAACGATGAGTGTGAAGGAGCGATGTGAGTGAATACAGACCGGCGGTTCCGAGAACGGCTGAGCGCGTTTGACCTGGGCGACTCGACGAGTAAGCGGGATTACAACCGGCGGCTCTTCGGGGTGGTCGCTACGCGTTACGATGTGATTACGCGGGTGTTGTCGTTTGGACAGGACCGGCACTGGAAGCGAGTACTGTTTACCCGGCTGGCTCCGCGCGCCGGCGCGGTGGGAACTCCGGGCGGCAACCGAGCCCGACAAGCAGAGATTCTCGACGTGGCGTGCGGCACCGGCGATCTGGCAATTGGCGCGGGGCGGCGATGGCGTGACGCAACGGTGACGGGAATTGATCTCACGCCCGAGATGGTGGTGCGGGCGCGTCGCCGCGCTGCCGCCGCGGAGGTCTCCAGTCGTGTTCAGTTTGTAGTCGGCGATATGACCGCCCTTCCCGTTCCGGCAGACCGCTTTGACGTGATCACCGCCGGATACGCGCTGCGCAACGCCCCGGACCTGGATGCGGCGATCGGCGAACTGTACCGGGTTTTACAGCCGGCGCGGTCTGCCCGGGCCGGGCGTGGCTCGGGAGGTGACTCCGAGCGCGGCGTCTCCCGGCCGGATAACGGCCCCGCTGCAGGCGGTATCGTCGGCCTCCTGGATTTCTCGCGCAGTGACCGTCCGTGGGTCTCGACGGTGCAAGTTGGCCTCCTGCGCGTCTGGGGCCGGCTGTGGGGGCTTTTGCTCCACGGAAATCCCGAGGTGTACGGGTATATCAGTGAAAGCCTGCGTCGGTTTCCGACTCACGATGAATTGCTCCGGCGCATGGGTCAGGCGGGTTTTCGGCGCGTCCGCAGCCGGCGCTTTTTTTTTGGCATTGTCGCGGTGATTACGGCGCGGAAATAGGCTACTGCCTGGTGCGTCTGGCCTCGGCGGCGGGGTCCGGCTGGGGGTGCCCTTCCACCTCGGTGCGCCATGGGCTTCGCCGGTGCGGCGACGCGATCATCGCAAAGTGTTCCATCATCCGCTCCGCGATCGCGCCACGCAGGGCGAAGCGCAGTACCGCGGACCGCGCGACGGAACGCACCCGCCCCCGGGCGGCTCCCACTTTCATCCCGGCGATTGACCGGCGCGCGGCGACGGAAAACGCCCGGCGGCGGCGGCGCTGGTACTCCGTGGCGAGGGACGCCAGCCGCTCCGGTGAGCGGCGCGCCAGAATGA
>JAQIBO010000275.1 GCA_027859055.1 Spirochaeta sp. | reverse complement strand
ATCCAGGTTCAGCTTCTGTTTCTGCCACGTGCTGTGACGTTCTCGCTTCCGATTGCCGTACTGTTTGCCGAGGCGTACGCTCACGGAACGTTGTACAGCAATAACGAACTGATCGCCGTTTTCGGCGCGGGCGTTCCAATCTGGCGGTTTACGGCTCCCCTGATAATCTTCGGCTTCATCCTGAGTATCGGATTGTTTTTCTTCCAGGAATACGTGGTTATCGACACGTTCCGCCAGAAAAACGAACAAAGCCGCCAGATGCTGAATGTTTCGCGATCGTTCAGTAATACCAACGTCACAATTCGAAGTGCCGGCGGACAGATGATCTATTCAGCCGAGTACTACAACGACGCGAGCGAAGAGCTATCCCGAATTCTCATACTTGAACGGAACCAAGATGGTCAGTTTATTGAGCGAATTGATGCCGAGCGGGCTCGCTGGTCCGAACAGGATGGAATCTGGCATATTGAAAACGGGACACGATACCGTTTGATCGATCCGGACGCACCGGTCGGAGAGCAGGAAGTCATTTCGGAGCCGTTCACCCGGCTCGAAGTGGACCGCTACACGATGCCGCCGCAACGTTTTCGTCGGAGTGGTCAGACGATCGACGAATTGCGGTATGATGAGGCGCGGGAGTGGGTGTTCGGGTTGCGCGACGCCGGTCAGGCGTACCGCCAACCGCTCACCAGCTATTACAGCCGTTTTTCCTTTCCCCTCACGCCGTTTATCGTTGTCCTGCTTGCCAGCGGCCTGGGCGGCAGGTTTCGGAAAAATGTTTTGCTCATGAGTCTGTTCGTTTCCCTCGTGGCGTCCGTGGTGTACTACGTTACCGGCATGGTAGCGGAACTCCTGGCGGGTGATGCGGTACTTCCGCCACTCGTTGGAGCGTGGCTTGGTGTGGTACTGTTCACGGTGGGTGGTATCGCGATCCTCCGAACCGCTCGAACATAACAAAAGGGAACATGCGCCAACGATGAATACCACTACGTCAATCTTCACCGAAACCAGCGCTGATCGCGCGTGTCTGGCCCGTACCGGTCATCTGAACCTACCGCATGGAACCGTGGAAACGCCGGCGTTTATGCCGGTGGGCACCGCGGGCAGCGTCAAAGCGATTCGACATGACACCCTTCACGATATCGGGTACCGTCTTATCCTGGGTAATACGTATCACCTCTTCCTTCGTCCGGGAATAGACGTCCTCGCATCATTTGGGGGGCTTCACCATTTTTCCACCTGGAAACACAACATCCTGACCGATTCTGGTGGCTATCAGATCTTCAGTCTCGCCCCGTTCCGAAAGATCACCGAGGATGGTGCCATCTTCCGATCCCATATCGACGGGAGCACACATACCCTGACGCCGGAGCGCGCCGTTGACATTCAGGAGACGATCGGCTCGGATATCCAGATGGTTCTCGATGTGTGTACCGGCGCGGACGAGGGACGTCAGGCGGCCATGTCCGCCCTCGAGACTACAACTCAGTGGGCTCGTCGCGCCAAGGCACGCTGGGAAACCGCTCGAGAGCGGGGATACCCGGGCAACCTGTTCGGGATCATTCAAGGTAATATGTTCCCCGATCTCCGTACCGATGCGGTCCACCGTACGGTCGACCTTGGATTTCCGGGAATCGCGATTGGCGGACTCTCCGTCGGCGAGACGTACGAACAGTACTGTGAGATTCTTGCGCACACGGCGCCACAGATACCCGCCGGCGTTCCGCGGTACGTTATGGGTATTGGCACACCGGAATACATCCTGACGGCGATTGAGTACGGTATCGATATGTTTGACTGCGTATTTCCGACGCGGGCAGGGCGAAACGGAACACTTTTCACCACCAATGGCAGACTCAATCTCAAGAATGCACAGTTTTCCCACCGCGACGATCCGCCGGATCCGGAATTGGATTCCTTCGGCGGCGCCACCTACAGCGTCGGGTACCTTCGGCACCTCTTCAAGTCCAACGAGATTCTCGGACCAATGCTCGCCACGGAACACAACCTGCGATTCATGAAATGGCTCGTTGACAGGAGTCGCGAAGCGATCGCTGCGAACACGTTCCTCACCTTCAAGCGTGAATTCCTGCGCCAGTTTTTTGGCGAGAAATCGCATGTCTGATCCGGGATCAGGGGGAGTATTGCCGTGAGCGACGACCGCCGAAACGTAGCTGCGACCGCTATCGTGATGGTCTCAACCCTTGCGTCCCGGCTTCTCGGGTTTGTCCGGATCGCCGTTATCGGTGCTGTCTTCGGCGCCTCCGGAAACGCAGACGTTCTGAATCTGGTGTTCAATATACCGAACAACCTGAGAAAACTTCTCGCTGAAGGTGCGCTCTCTTCGGCGTTCATCCCGGCCCTTTCCCGAAGCCATGTAGATGATCCGACAGGGGGATCCGCTCATAAACTGGTCCGACAACTGATCGGATTTCAATTGGCCGTTCTGCTGCCGATTATCGTCTATTCGATAGTCGCTCCGGAAAGTGTCGTCGGGGTAATCCTTGATTTTCCGGAAGTGCAACGGCAGATTCTTGCCGCGCGTCTGTTTCGCTGGCTTATCCTGTACCTTTTGTTCATATCCGTTGCAGCGGTCCTCATGGGAACGCTCAACTCTCACGGAGTCTTTTTTGTCCCTGCAGTCGCCCCGTTATGGTTTTCCGTAGCGGTAATCGGATCTATTCTTGCGTTGCATCGTCAGATCGGCGTCTTTTCGATGGTATTTGGTGTTCTAATTGGCGGCATCGGTCAGCTTGTGCTGCAAATTCCAGCGGTACGAAGACGGGGATATTCCCTCGTGCCCTCATTTCGGTTCAATACCGCCACCTTTCGGAAGGTGATGCGCCAATGGCTCCCGGTCGTTTCCACTGCGAGTGTTTTTGCGGTAAACCAACAGATAGCTCTTTTTTTTGCCAGCGGACTCAGTGACGGAAGCGGATCGGCACTCACAAACGCCCTCGTCTTCTGGCAGTTACCGTTCGGAATATTCGCCGCGTCTATCACGACCGTCTTGTTTCCCGCGATGAGCAGGCAACACGCCCGGGGAGACACCACATCTCTCTCCCACAGCGTTGAAGCGGGCCTTCGCGGGATCCTGTTACTTCTTGTTCCCTCCGGTATCGGGCTCGGTATTCTCGGAAACGAGCTGATCGCGGTTGCGCTCCAACGCGGCGCGTTCATGCCTGAGGCCACCGTTCGCGCGGCAACAGTTCTGAGCTACTACAGTATCGGCCTGTTCAGCGTCGGTGCGTTCACCTTCCTGCAACGCGGATACTACGCGTGTGACAACTACCGAACTCCGCTACGGGTTGCTCTTGTTACCGTTGTTCTTGATGTCGGACTCAGCATATGGCTCAAAGAGACAGTCCTCGGCGTCGCGGGTCTCGCCCTTGCAAACAGCATTGCGTTCACCGTCGGCCTGGCGTTGTATGTTGCGCCGATCCGCCGCTACGCCCCGGATTTTTCGCTTCGGCGGGTTGCCCGTGCGTTGGCACCGGCACTTCTTGGAAGTGCCGCCGCGGTACTGACGGTGCTCGTCGTGCGTGGTATCTTTGCCCTGACAGGTGTTCCATCGCAGTGGTGGGTGCAAGGGAGCTCTTTTCAAAATTTTGGTCTTCTGACCCTTGAAGCGCTTCCGGCTATCGCCGCACTGGTCGGCGTCTACCGGTTATTCGGCCTTGATATTCGCTCAATTCGACGCGGCAACACGGGAGCCGCTGAACCGAATTGAGGCACCCCACACAATAAAAACATCCAGGCCTCAGATCACGGTCCGCCCCGGGGCTGTCGATACAGGAAAGAGACTATGAATCGATTCAAACGACACTACATTCCCAAATTTCGCCGATTGCTCCTGGGGCTCGCGATTGTCTGTCACGCCGGCGTCGTACTTTCCGCACAGGAAGACGCTCCACGCTCCACGCTCGACGAATGGCGAGCTACGCTGCTGTTCGGGATAAATTCGGAAATTATCGACTTGCTTCCCACTCTGACGGAAAACGGTGAGGACGAACTCGCGCCGGAAGTCGTGGAACTGTTTGAAAACACCTCAGACAGTGAGGTCCAGGAAGAAGCGGCAAAATACCTCTCAGCGCTTGAAATTGCATCCGGCGCCAGACGGGCAGAAGAGCTCCTCCGCCAATACGAAGACCGCCCGGATCGCGTGATCGTTGCGATGACCTCTTATCTGCGAGAGATCGGCCACGAGATCGCCCCGGAAACGGAGGAGGCGCTTTTTCGCCTCGTTCGTGATCGCGGCGACACGCCGGGGATGGGCGCGGTGCGTCTTCTTGCGGCGGGTGATACGCCCTCGAGCGATCTTATCGAGCTGTACCGTGAGACGTGGGTATCCGATGAGGTGCGCGGTCGCATTCTGATAGAACTCGGCGAGCGCGGCGACCCGGAGGTCTTCGAGTTTGTCCAGGATGTGATTGGAGCGGATGAGGAGGCGACCAGTACACTGCAGCGTTACGCGATCGATACGCTGGGCAAACTGGGTGATCCCCGTGGACTGGAAACGATTATCCGGCAGTTTGATTCCGACGACGCGATAACTCGCGCATACGCAACCAATGCGCTGGCGGGTTTTGACTCAGAGGAGGCGCGCTCGGCACTGGTCGCCGCGTTGCGCGACGAATTCTGGCGCGTCCGGGTTGCCGCTCTGGAGTCGATCGCGGAACGTAACATGACAGAAGCGATTCCGGCGGTGATCTACAAAGCGCGCCGCGACCCGGAACGTCGTGTTCGCCTTGAAGCGATCGACACCCTTTCCGCACTGGATGCAGCCGACGGCTGGCGGCTGATGGAAGAGATGGTAGTGCAGCGAAGCACGCCGCTCGACCTGCGCAGTTCAATTCTCGACCATCTGATCCGCGAACGCCCGGGGAAGAGCAAAGACGTCGTCATGGAAGTGATCAATACGGAGTGGGACGACCAGAACAGCAGACTCCTCGATGTGATCGGCCGCGTCATATCCGGCGTCGAAGATCAGAGAATTGAGCCGTACGCGGAGCGATTGATCGACCATCCGAATTTCATTCTGCAGATTTACGCCCTCCGCGCAGTCGGGCGGAGCCGGCTCATGAGCCTTCACGAGATCGCCGACGATCGCAGCTCCGAGGGAAATCACCGCGCAGTCCGTTCCGCCGCGATCCGCAGTCTGGAACAACTCGGGGTGGAACCTACCCGGCGGAACGATGACACCGCGGTCGAATCCGATGCTGATGAAGCAACGGATCCAACCGACGAGTAGGCCCGTCCCGAAACGTTTTAGGGAAACTCCGCCAGTTCGATCTTTTCTATCGTAGCGTGGTAGCGCGTTTCGTTGATCTCAAAGTCCAGCTCGGTTCCCGCAGTTGAGTGGAGCAACCGATTGCCAAGTGGAGACTGGTAGTTGATCACGTTCTTTTCAGGATTGGATTCCCAGGGCCCCATAATCGAATAGACGAGATCTCCACCGTTCAGCAGGTCTTTCATGTAGACCTTGGTCCCGAAGGCAACTTCATTGGTGTTCACATCGCGGGGATTCACAATCCGCGCCTGCTCAAGCTCGGTCTTGATGCGAGCTGCCCGCGTGTTCAGGCTGTCCTGCCGCTCTTTCGCAGCTTTATACTCGGCGTTTTCCTTCAGGTCTCCGTATTCCCGGGCAGTTTCTATCTCTTTCGAGTTCTGGGGTACTTCGACCTCCTGAAGGTGTTTGTACTCCGCCTGTTTGTCCTCGTAGCGTTGCGGGGTGCAGAACAGAATTTTCTTGGTACTCTGTTCCACCACGTCTTCACCGTAAAAATGGAAGTCCGGAAAGCGTTCGGTGACCTTGGTGCGGAGTTCGAGGAGTTGCTTCTGGTCCATCTCCTTGACGTCGGAGATGAGAGTAAAGATTCGGCTGACCGATTCCTCATCAGCGGTATCGACAAAATCGGGAAGACGTTTTTCCTTGAAAAGATAACTCTGAACCTGTTTGTTGATCTTCCGGTTGTAGCTGACATCTTTCTTGTTGTCGATATCGCGAAACGTCAGATCAAAGATGTGAACCATCGCGATCAGACGCCGCTCTTCGGTGATTCCCACCTCCGAAAACCACGGGTCGTCTTCGCAGTTTTTGACCAGCCACACAAACGTTTCACGCATATCCCGATAGGTTTCGTAGGTCCGGTTAAAGAAATCGAGACTCCGCTGCCGTTTTCCGTTTCGTTCAAGTTCCAGCAGCATATCCCGGGAACGGTAGATAGGCAGGAGGCGCGCGTATACGTCGCCCCAGTTCGGGTCAATCCGTCGCACCTGAGCAAGAAATTTTTTCCTCAGGTCTGTCGACTCGATCCGGGAGAATACATCTTCAACATCTTCGATCTGTTCGTAGAGAGCTGCAAAATCCAGTTCCAGATTCGAACGCATAAACGGGAAACGCTCGACGATTTGCTGCACAACAAACGCCGACGATACGACGTATTCGTTCACAACACCGACGTTACGCAGATAGTTGGCGAAATACTCGAACATCTCACGGAAAAACTCGCTGTCCAATCCCTCGGAAGAGGGATCATCTCCCGCTTTCTCGAGGAACTCTTCAAGCGTTTTTACCCGATCAAAAAATGTCTTGTCCGCCTTGAACTTATTGAATGTTTTTTCCTGGAAACTGATCGGCTGGTCACGAACCACGAAGTGGTCCGCCTTATCCGGAAGCGTCCCGAAATCCGGGTTGGTTTTCAGAAAATCGCGCGCTTTCGTGCTCCAGGAGGACCATTCACCGGGTGTCAGAATGGCGGGGACCAGTTCAGCCTTGATCTTTTTCATATCGGCGGCGTTACCAAGGCTTCGGATCACCGTCTTGAGCGTCCAGACGATATTTTCTTTCACCTGTTTCCGGAGCTTTTCTCGATTTACCCCCGCTCGTAAGACCCAGATGTGGTCTTTCGGCAGAACATCAAGGGCGCTCACCGCCATTTTCAGCGACATCGAATGTCCCCGTTTCTTCGCAAAATCGATTGTAATCGTATCCCCGGAGATTTCCCGGATCCGACC
>JAQIBO010000199.1 GCA_027859055.1 Spirochaeta sp. | reverse complement strand
CGACTCCATGAAGGTGGAATCGCTAGTAATCGCGCATCAGCATGGCGCGGTGAATACGTTCCCGGGCCTTGTACACACCGCCCGTCACACCACCCGAGTTGGGGGTACCCGAAGTCGCTTGTCTAACCTGAATTGGAGGACGGCGCCGAAGGTACGCCTGGTAAGGGGGGTGAAGTCGTAACAAGGTAGCCGTACTGGAAAGTGCGGCTGGATCACCTCCTTTCTACGAGAAAGGTCACATTGACAGCTGTCTTTATGGCAGTGCCGTTGATGGCGGTTGGAAACAACCGCAACACGTTCGGTACCGATTCGCGTCGGTGACCGCACACAGGGTCGTTGACCCAGGACGGTGTCAGTGCTCACGCACTGCGCTGTCCGCCCCGCTTCTTCCTGCGTCCTTCTCTTTCTTTTATAGGGCCTGTAGCTCAGTCGGTTAGAGCACTTCTCTGATAAGGAAGGGGTCACTAGTTCGAGTCTAGTCAGGCCCATATACGCGACGCCAATTGTGCGCCGCGTTTTTTAACGACTCCGTTGCCGCAAGGCTTACGAGTCTGGGTTCTTTAACAGTAATAGGGATGGGAAGGAAGAAACGAGACGCGAAGCACGCGTATTGTGGTGCCCGTGAGGGTATTGTAATGCGTGGAGCCAAGTAAAGAAGAAAACGAGTTCGTTCGTGTACCGGAACCGCGAAGCGGTGAGGAACATGAACAGTTCGTGTGTAAGAGCACGGACAATTGAGCGTCGTGAGAGACTCATATGGTCAAGGAAAGAAGAGTCTACGGTGAATGCCTAGGAGCCACCTGGCGAAGAAGGCCGTGGTAAGCTGCGAAAAGCTTCGGGGAGGAGCACACATCCTACGATCCGGAGATTGCCGAATGGGGTAACCCGACTGGTGTGATGACCAGTCATCCCTGCCTGAACACATAGGGTAGGGAAGCGAGACCCGGGGAACTGAACCATCTAAGTACCCGGAGGAGTAGAAATCAACCGAGATTCCCGCAGTAGCGGCGAGCGAAACGGGAAGAGCCCAAACCGATTATGTCGGGGTTGTAGGGCGCATCATAGTGAAGTAAGAAATTGTATTGGTAGTGGAATGCTACTGGGAAGGGCAACCAGAGAAGGTGACAGTCCTGTACACGAAACTGATACGACTTCCGATGCGTACCTGAGTAGGACGGCACACGTGAAACGCTGTCTGAATCTGGGGGGACCACCCTCCAAGGCTAAATACGAGGTGGCTACCGATAGTGAAGAAGTACCGTGAGGGAAAGGTGAAAAGGACCCCGGTGAGGGGAGTGAAATAGAACCTGAAACCGTAGACTTACAAGCGGTCGGAGCTCTTTTCGGAGAGTGACGGCGTGCCTTTTGTAGAATGGGCCTGCGAGTTACCGTACGAAGCGAGGTTAAGCGATAGAAGTCGTGGAGCCGGAGGGAAACCGAGTCTGAATAGGGCGATTAGTTTCGTGCGGTAGACCCGAACCCGGGTGATCTATCCATGGTCAGGTTGAAGCTTCGGTAAAACGAAGTGGAGGACCGAACCCTAGTCTGTTAAAAAAGGCAGGGATGAACTGTGGATTGGAGTGAAAGGCTAATCAAACCCGGAGATAGCTGGTTTTCGCCGAAATTGCTTTAGGGCTAGCCTCTCGCAATTCTATGGGAGGTAGAGCACTGGATGGACTAGGGCCCTTCACCGGGTACCAAACCCAGATAAACTCCGAATGCCGCAAGATGCTCATAGGCAGTCAGACTACGGGTGACAAGATTCGTGGTCAAAAGGGAAACAGCCCAGACCGTTGGCTAAGGTCCCTAAACACAGCTAAGTGGAAAAGGAAGTGTAGTGGCAAAGACAGCCAGGAGGTTGGCTTAGAAGCAGCCATCCCTTGAACGAGTGCGTAATAGCTCACTGGTCGAGTCACTATGCGCCGAGAATGTAACGGGGCTACGCTGTGTACCGAAGCTGCGGATTGTGTGTTTACACACAGTGGTAGGCGAACGTTCCGGAGGCCGACGAAGGTGTGCTGCGAGGCATGCTGGAGGTAACGGAAGTGAGGATGCAGGCATGAGTAACGAAAAGAGGGGTGAGAGTCCCCTCCGCCGAAAACCGAAGGATTCCTGGGTAAAGGTCGTCTTCCCAGGGTTAGTCGGCCCCTAAGCCGAGGCCGAAAGGCGTAGGCGATGGGAAACGGGTTCATATTCCCGTACCTCTGTATGAGTTCGAGTGGGGTGACGCATGAGGTGAAGCCTGGCCAGGCGATGGTAGTCCTGGTGTAAGCAACGAGCTGTTGAGATCAATAGGCAAATCCGTTGATTGAGGTAAGTTGTGACGCCGAGCGGAGCTACGGCAAAGCGAAGCGGGTGGAATCACGGTGACGAGAAAGAACCTCTCAGGTAGATCATACAGAGACCGTACCGCAAACCAACACAGGTCGGTAGGATGAGTATTCTCAGGCGCGCGGGAGAACTCGCGTTAAGGAACTCGGCAAAATACATACGTAACTTCGGGATAAGTATGGCCTTCGACGGATAGCAATATTTGAAGGAGGTTGCAGAGAAGAGGCTCAGGCGACTGTTTACCAAAAACACAGGTCTGTGCGAATCAGTAATGAGACGTATACGGACTGACACCTGCCCGGTGCTGGAAGGTTAAGAGGAGTGGTTAGACTTTTGTCGAAGCTACGAATTGAAGCCCCAGTAAACGGCGGCCGTAACTATAACGGTCCTAAGGTAGCGAAATTCCTTGTCGGGTAAGTTCCGACCCGCACGAATGGTGTAACGATCTGAGCGCTGTCTCAACGCGAGACCCGGTGAAATTGAAGTATCGGTGAAGATGCCGATTACCCGTGGTTAGACGGAAAGACCCCGTGAACCTTTACTGCAGCTTGGCACTGAAACTTTGCCAGTCATGTGTAGGATAGGAGGGAGACTACGAAACCTGTGCGCCAGTATGGGTGGAGTCGTTGGTGAAATACCTCCCTTGGCTGGTTAGGTTTCTCACACTGATCCGTGAAACCGGACAGTGGACAGTGTCAGGTGGGCGGTTTGACTGGGGCGGTCGCCTCCTAAAGAGTAACGGAGGCGCGCGAAGGTTTCCTTGCGCTGGGTGGAAATCAGCGTGTACGTGCAAAGGCATAAGGGAGCTTGACTGCGAGACTAACAAGTCGAGCAGGTACGAAAGTAGGTCTTAGTGATCTGGCGGTGGCGAGTGGAAGCGCCGTCACTTAACGGACAAAAGGTACTCCGGGGATAACAGGCTGATCCTGCCCAAGAGTTCATATCGACGGCAGGGTTTGGCACCTCGATGTCGGCTCATCGCATCCTGGGGCTGGAGCAGGTCCCAAGGGTATGGCTGTTCGCCATTTAAAGCGGTACGTGAGCTGGGTTCAGAACGTCGCGAGACAGTTCGGTCCCTATCTGCCACGGGCGTTGGATGTTTGAGAGGATCTGCCTTTAGTACGAGAGGACCGAGGTGGACGAACCTCTGGTGTACCAGTTATCGTGCCAACGGTAAGTGCTGGGTAGCTAAGTTCGGACGGGATAACCGCTGAAAGCATCTAAGTGGGAAGCCCACCTCAAGATGAGACATCCCTTCTCCTTTAAGGAGACTGAAGAGACCAGACAGATTATCTGGTTGATAGGCTGGAGGTCTAAGTGTGGTAACACATTGAGCCGACCAGTACTAATTTCTCGTGAGTCTTGACCATATGAGTCATCTCAGGACGCTTAATACTCGTTTTTCAGGCACCGGCTTTGCCGCCGGCGCCGCACGCTTTATCTTCCTTCCCTCCATTACGTAATTTATTTACGTCTGGTGATCACAGCGAAGGGGTCCCACCCGTTCCCATTCCGAACACGGAAGTTAAGCCCTTCAGCGCCGATGGTACTGCCGCAAGGTGGGAGAGTAGGTCGTCGCCAGACGTTTTTTATTGCCCGGATGAAATCCGGGTGATAAAAAACGTCTGGCTTGCCCAAGGCGCGTACCGCAACCCCGTTAGGGGTGAGGAACGCGCCGAGGCGGAGCGCGTAAGCGCGGAGCAGACGTTTTTTATTGCCTGCGTGGAAACGCGGAAACAGAAACGCCCTTGCCTGGGCGATAGCGTTTTACCCCTGAACACGATATACTGTCGCCAGTGAGTGACAAAGCAATCGGCGTTACCGGGTACACGGGCATACAGAACAGAAGACTCTCAGAGCTGGAACGGTACGAAATTATCGGGACTCCGGCGGAAAAGGAGTTTGACGATGTAGCTGAGATCGCCGCGTATCTGGCGGGGACCACGATGGCGTACGTCAGTTTCATCGATAGCACGCACCTCTGGTTCAAGGCCACTCACGGGTTTGAAGCAAACACGGTTCCCCGGGAACAGACCTATTGTCAGTTTGTCGTAGCCGACGAGCGGCCGATCGCGATTCCGGACACTCGCGAGGAAAGCACCTACGTACCGGACCAGCTTGAAGGGCTGGGGGAGCAGATTCGATTTTACGTCGGCGTTCCCCTCAGATCCCGATCCGGGATGGTCCTCGGAACGCTGTGCACGGTAGACGATCAACCCCGGGATGTTCCAGATAGCCTGATTCCGATGCTGGAAAAACTCGCCGGGCAGATTTCGGCGCAACTCGAGGTCCGTCGTACCAACCGCATGCTCCTGGAAGAACGGGATACGTTCTCAACGCTGTTTGAGGCGGCGCCGGCGCCGCTCATCCTGGCAGAGGGGGGCGGAATCGTCCGCTGTAATTTTGCGTTTGCCGACCTTGTGACTGACGGGGACACGGAATCTCTGGAAGGCGTAAGCCTGAACCGGTTTCTTAGTGAGGTACCCACCCATCCCGGCACGACGGTAGAGACGGAACTCGAGAACACCGTCGGCGGCCGCACGGCGATTATCGTTTCGCTCACGCGCCTCCACCGCGACCAGCGAACCTACGATCTGGTGGCGCTCACCGACATCTCCGATCGCAAGGAAAAGGAACACGTTCTCCGGGAGCAACGCCTGGCGGCGGAAAATGCCAACCGGATCAAGGATACCTTTCTGTCGCTGGTCTCCCATGATTTGCGCTCGCCCCTTTCGGGAATCTCTACCATGCTGGAGCTCCTGGACAAGGCGGGGAATACGTTCAGTCCGGAGGAGTGGAAAACGGCAATTCGTGATCTTCGGGAGTCCGCTGCGGTGCTCGTGGAGATGATCAACCAGTTGCTGAATATCCATCGTCTTCAGTCGGGACGGCTCGAGGTGCTGCGAGAGGATACCGCCGTGGAGATGATCGCGCAGCAGGTGGTCCTCAGTCTGGGGAAACAGATCAAGGATAAAGATCTCACCGTTACGATCGATATTCCGCGGGAGTTCACCCTGGATGCCGATATCGGTCTCTTCCGCGAAGCTCTCTTCAATCTGGTGTCCAACTCAATCAAGTTTTCCAGCCCGGGAGGCGAAATCAGAATCACCCGCGAGGGTGACGAAGCTATCGTTGTGGAAGACGAGGGAACCGGTGTGCCGGAGGAAGATCGGGATGACCTCTTCCGGCACGAGGTGAAAACCAGCCGGCTTGGTACCGATGGAGAGCGGGGCACCGGTCTCGGCCTGCCACTCGTCGCCGATATCATGCGCGCCCACGGCGGTCAGATCACCTACGACGAGGAATACCGGAACGGCGCACGGTTTGTCCTCAACTTTCCCTCAGAACACGTACCCGATCCCGATTGACGTCGCGGACATCTGCAGCTCCGTATACGTAAAGGTGCTTTCCGGAATCCCGCCATAACTATCCCACAGACCGTCCTCGTCGGTGTTCATTTCGAAATCGGACGTATAGGCGATACCAACCCAGACACTGTTGATCTGGACGCCGACTTGAATGTATGGCCACGGCCCCTCCGTCGTGAGATCGCTGTAGTCATCCAGTTCGTCGGCATCGGGCCCGTAGGCAAACGAACGATCATAGCCGAAAAACGCCGGTCCTATTGCGAACGTTACGGCGGTTCTGTCGTTGAATCGAAGGAGCGCCTCCAGAGGAATAGCGAAGATGCGGGAAACCGCGTCGTTCGGATAGTCGAAGCGGAAACCTGCACCGACGGCGAAACTTTCATGAAGGTAAAAGCTGCCGTGCACGCTTACGCCCGGGAGAAAGTCGGGGTCGTTTTCTTCCAGAAACGCTGAGAGGTACCCGCCTTCACCGTCGGAGCCGGCAAGTTCCAGCTCATAGGACGTGAAGTACGTACCTCCCCACACAGCAGTGCGGAACGTAAACCGCGTGCGAGTTGAAGCGTCGGTGCGTGCCGCTTTATCGTCGCCGCGAAAGATGCCGGCAAACCCACCGCTATCCGGGGATTCATCATCCTCGTCACCCCATTCAATTACGATCCGCGTCTCGTTATCGTCCTCCCCGTCGGAATCCGCATCGGTCTGATCTTGCGCGCTGACCGTCCACGTCATGCACAACAGGACAGTGACCCACAGGGAGCACGCCCGCAGTGGAACCAGCGGGCGCCGTCGGGCAACCGCCGCGGTGGTTGCGTCGTTGCATTGACCAAACATCACCGTTACTCCGAAACCAGTTTTGTCACGATATCATCGACCACCCTCAGGTACCGGTACTCCTGTGAGCACCACGCCGGAACGATGCACCGGTTCTGCCAGGAGATCTTGACGCTATCCGAGTTGGGAACCTCGCGGTAGAGCGCCTTGAACCCGACCCAGTTTGCCTCCACGTAGTAAATGAGTTCCACCTCGTGGGTCACGGTGTTGACTGCGACGGCCGACACGCGCCGGGAGGAACCGAGCGCCGAAACAGCGACGATTCGTTCCGCATCGGTCACGCGGCGCACCGCCTGCAGATAGTCGGCATACCCTTCCACGTAGGAGCGGCCGGCGGTCGCTTCGGTTGCGGCGAGGAATTCGCGGAATTCACCTTCACTCATTTCGATCCGCCCGGTTTCACTGATACCGTCGGCAACATCCGCGAGAACAGAGAACGCCTCGTTCTGCACGCCCGACGGCAACGCCCCGGGGTCATACAAAGACTGTACCTGGAAACCGGCGTCCATCAGCCGCGATCGCAGCAGATCAGCGATCCGGAGTGACGCCGGGTCGTTCGCAGCCGTCACCGCAATCGGCTGGTCCGCCGGGACCGGGGATGTGGAGGCGGTGCGATAGATGAACGACGCACAGCTGTTCAGGGAGAGCACAAAAACAACAGTAAACGAGTAAACAATATATTTTTGTAACTTTTTCATACTTTCAGTATGAGACCCGGTTGGTGGAAAAACAAGTTTTTTTGCACAAAAAAACCCCAACGCCGGGTATCGGCATCGGGGTTGAATGACGAAACATCGTTACCGCGCGCCTGGCGCGGCAACGATATGAGCCGATCGATCAGTCTTCGTGCTCTTCCGCCAGTTTCTTCAGATCGCTGAAGCGCCGTTCGTTGTCCTCTTTCGCGAGGTTCTGGAGGCGTTCCGCCTCTTCGGGTTTTGCCAGTTCCAGGGCGCGGTAGCGGATCTCCGCTCCGGTATAGACCTTGAAGTCCACCGTCGGTTCCGGTGTTTCCCACACGAAGGGGTCTTTGCCGACCAGTTCGTTGGCGGGGTTGTACCGGTACATCGGCCAGTAACCGGACTGCGCCGCGTTCTTGGACTGCTTGACCGAAAGTTTCATGTCGTACCCATGGGCGATACAGGGGCTGTACGCCATGATAATCGACGGTCCGTCGTAGGATTCCGCTTCCACAATCGCCTGGAGCACCTGCTCACGGCTTTGCGCCATGTTGACGCTTGCCACGTATACGTGTCCGTAGGTCGTCATCATCAGTCCCAGGTTTTTCTTGCCGGTCTTTTTACCGTCCGCGGCAAACTTGGCGATCGCGCCACGGGGCGTTGCCTTGGATGCCTGACCACCGGTGTTGGAGTAAACCTCGGTGTCCAGCACCAGAACGTTGACGTTCTTCTGCTGGGCCATCACGTGGTCCAGTCCGCCGTAACCGATGTCGTAGGCC
>JAQIBO010000456.1 GCA_027859055.1 Spirochaeta sp. | reverse complement strand
TCGGCTTTTACTACGGAACGTTTCTGCTGTCGGGACCGGTGGACGACGAAAGCTCACAAGGATCCGATCTGGCGCCGTGGCTGATGAACGCGGTGCAGTTTGAGTACGGTCTCAGCGCGCGGGTCGCCATGGGAGTTGTTGACGTTGTTGGTGATTACGGGCGGCGGAGCTACCACCCCCTGCGGCGCGGATTCGCCGATCCTGCGGCGGATATCCTGCGCGCGGGACTGCTGGTACCCGGGCGGTCCGTCGGTGCCGGCGTCGTCTCCGGGGCGCTCCGGGTGCGCTGGGCGCGGCTGTTTGACTTCTGGGGCAGTGACATTCCGGACCCGCGGGGGACGTGGGCGCTGCAACCGGTTGTGGAATACCGGCATCCGCTGCTGGCCCGTCCCGGGCTGGCGATCGATGCGTTTGGCCTTACGATGGCGGATCTCCTGCTGCTCAACAACGGGTCACCTGACAGCGATCTTGCCGGGCAGATCGGAGTGGCGCTGTCCGGGGGACGGAGCACACGCGGCGGAGTTGGACGCATAGAAGGCTTTTTCGACGTATACCGTTCCACGGACACGGAAGAACGGGAGGAACGGCGGACGCCGGTCACGCTGGTCGGGCTGGGTGGGCGAATCGTTTTTGAGTTCTAATCCACCGGATATGGTTGGTAGCCGGGCGCAAAGGCAACCTCCCGCGGGCGTACGCGAAACGTCGCGTCATTGTAGATGTCGATTTCGAGCACGAGACCCCGCGACGTCTCCGGCGAAAAGTTCTGATCGAACACGAAGTTTCCGAGGCTGTAGGCCACAAAACCGCGCTCGGTCTCTTCAAATTCCTGGATGACGTGCGGGTGGTGCCCCGCAACGATGTCCGCACCGGCGTCCAACAGCTGCAGGGCCGTGTCGCGCTGCCACTTCCTGGCGGCCGTCTCGTATTCCCATCCCCAGTGCAGCTGTACAATCACAATATCCGCGGACTCACGCACGGCGCGTACCGCTGCGGTCATCGTCTCCAGATCCAGCGGAGCCAGGTAAAACGAGGTGGCTTCATCGGGTTGGTAGGCTCCGTAAAGGTTGGTGAAGCCGAGAAACGCTACGGTAACCTCCGGCCATCTCCGGAACACCGGCGCCTGGGCGGTCTCCGCTGTGCGGCCGGCACCGATGACATCTATGTTCGCCTCGGCAAGGTGTTTCAGCGTGTCGATCGCGGCCACCTCGCCGTAATCGAAAATGTGGTTGTTGGCCAGGTGAACGATACCGATATGTGCCGCCCCGAGTCGTTCCAAAACGCGGGGATGCGCACGGAACGGGTAGAGCTGTCCCTGGTCCGTACCGCGGGTGGAAACGGGCGACTCCAGATTCGTCGTCACCACATCAAAACCGAGGAGATAGTCACGGATATGTTGAAAGGGGTACTCCGGGTCTTCGCGGACAGCGATCTGCTCACCGATATAGCGCGCCGGCATCGTATCGCCGGTAAGAAGAACACGCGCGATAACCTCCGGTTCGGCAGGCGTCGCTATGCGCTGTGCTGCAAGCGGCGACACGCAGAACACGAGGAGCGCACCAAAACCCGCGATGTGTAACACGTCACCGAAGAGATTCCTGCTGCTCGACACAGGCACCATGATACGATGGTTCATTTGTGTACGCAAAGTGGGCCCTTCTGGAGTACTATCCGAAAATGAGGCGAATTCAACGTGGCATCGTAATCGTGATAATTGCCCTGGGCGGACTGGGCGTGACAAACTGCGCATCCCTTCAATCCGTTGTCGAACCGGAACCGCCGGAGGCGTCTGTCGAATCGGTCACCATAACGGCTCTTTCATTTGAGGACGCGGAACTGACCGCCCGTATTCGGATCGAGAACCGGAATCCGATAGCCGTGTCCGTCGCGGGACTCACCTATACCGTTGATGTTGAGGGAACCCGTCTCCTGTCGGGGTCAGTCAAGGGTGGTGTCGAGATAGCAGCAAAGGAAACGCACACGATGGAGCTGCCGTTCACCGTCGGATTTGCAGAGGTGAAGGCGATTTTCGCCGCTCTCGGCGACAGAAATGAAGCGGACTACGCGATGAACGTTTCCGTGGCGGTCAACGTTCCGGTTCTTGGACGGCGATCGGTTCAACTTGAACATAGCGCTACCATGCCGGTGCCGCGGCTTCCTGCGGTAACGCTTACCGGCATGACCGTCAACGCTGTCGGGCTGCTTGGTGCAGATCTGACGATGAATCTGCAGATGCGGAATCCCAACGCGTTTGGGATTACCGTTCGGCGCCTCGACTATCGCCTCTCTGTTGAACAGGCCGAGTGGGCCGCCGGTGAGATCACTTCTCCGGTGGAGCTGCCCGCTGCCGGGATGGCGACGCTGCCCGTGTCCGTACGTCTGCGGTTTGTTGATATCGGCCGCGGAGTGGTAAGCATCCTTTCCGGTACCGATACCGGGGAATACGATCTGATCGTCGCCGGAGAGATCGTTCCGGACCATCCGTTGCTTCCGCCGACCGCACTCTCAGTGGTGCGTAATGGTGCGATTCCGATTGGTCAGTAGGCACCGGCCAATCGTTTTACCTTGACCGGTGAGATTCGCGAGCGTCTGCGCCGCGATAGAGCCGCTATATATGATTACGGGTCAGTCGAGGGGAACGGAAACCGTGCATCGGGTTCCGCGATTCACGGCGTCAGACGCTGGTACAGAAAACTCCACCGACCCCTGTAACTGCTCGGTAAGACCCTGGACGAGTCGCATGCCGAGGGACTCGCAGCGGTTCAGGTCAAAATCCGGCGGCAGTCCGACACCGTTGTCGGTAACGGTCAGGACGAAGGAGTTCTCATCGGGTGTCTGACATGTGATGTCAATAGTACCGGCGACGCCCTGGGGAAACGCGTATTTCAGCGCGTTGGTCACCAGCTCATTGACGATGAGGCTGAGCGGGACCGCGATGTCTGCGCCAATCTGCACCGCAGCGATATCGGCGTTGATCTGTGCCGGCGCGCCGGCCACATAATTACCGGCGAGTTCCGCAATCAGCCGATCAAGAAACGACTGAACGTCTATCGACCGTTGCGAGTCAGACTGATAGAG
>JAQIBO010000444.1 GCA_027859055.1 Spirochaeta sp. | reverse complement strand
AATCGAAAGCTTCTTTTTGTATTCGTCAAATATCCGTATCTCGGCGCCGCGATCAACAAAGCTCATCGAATTGATCCACGGGAGTTTCGCGATACTTGTGTTATCCCGACAGGACATTTTCAGGACCAGCCCCTGTTCTTTGCGATCTTCAGGGACAAACCCCATACCGAGACCGACTGCGTCTTTGGTGTTCCTGATCTCTACCTTGTTTCCTTCAAGGTAAATTGTGCCCGCGTCATGCGTTCTGGCACCAAAGATCGTCTCAGCAACCTCCGATCGGCCGGCACCAACAAGACCGTACAATCCGACAACCTCACCTTTCCGAACGGAAAGACTGATATCCTCAAACTGCCCCGCTTTTGTCAGGTTCTCCACACGAAGAACCTCTTCGCCTTTCACCGCTTCGTTTTTGTGAAAGTAATCATCAAGAACGCGGCCAATCATCAACTGTATAATGTCGTCCAGACTGGCACTCTTTGTTTCCAGGCCGCCACTGTTCCGGCCGTCCCGGAGCACCTCGATACGGTCGGTAATCTCAAACACCTCGTCCATTTTGTGGGTGATATAGATAATCGCGACGTTTTTTTCTTTCAGTTTCCGGATGTTGCGAAAAAGGATCTCTTTTTCGGTTTCCGTCAGTGAGCTTGTCGGCTCGTCAAAGATGATGATCTTGGTCCCCCGGGACAGCGCCCGGGCGATCTCAACCATTTGCTGCCGTGAAATCGACAGATTACCAACGATATCCTCGGGCTTGACGTCCAAACCAAGCTCCGAAAGGATTTCCCCGCTGTGACGATTGAGCTCACGCCAGTCGATCAACCGCGCTTTGGTTCTTGGGAGATTTCCCAGAAAGATATTCTCCGCCACCGTCAGACCGGGAACCAGGGAAAGCTCCTGATATATCGTCACCAGACCGTGGTCTTTTGCTTCCTGTGAGTTGCGGAAGTTGACCTTCTCACCGTCCAGAATGATATCTCCGCTTTCCGGATTCGGTCGATGGATGCCGGACAATATCTTTGTCAGCGTCGATTTTCCCGCCCCGTTCTCTCCAACCAGAGCCAGGACTTCTCCCTGTTTCAGAGTAAGGTTCACCCTGTCCAGCGCCTTAACACCAGGAAAGAACTTGGAGATTGCCGTTGCCTCAAGCACGTTGGTTGTATCGCTCATCGTCGTTTGGTCACCCTGACGAGGGCCCCCGCCGGGGCCGAAGCCCCGGCGACAGCCACCCATATTGTTCGTGATAAGGACCGATTAGAAGTTCGGCCGCTCAAACTGGTCCATGTTCTCCGGGGTTACCACGGGGGTTTCAAAGTAGTTCCAGAAGGGAACTTCTTCGCCCTTGGCAGCCGCAACGGACATTTCAACGGCGTTCCGCGCGTCTTCTGCCGGAGACTGATAGACCGAACCGTAGAAGAAGCCTTCCGCCATCGCGTCATAGCCTTCGCCAAACATACAGGCGCTGGTGATCACGATGTCGCCGGCGACACCGGCCTCTTTCATCGCGTTGAGCGCGCCGATGCCGACGTTGTCATCCGCAACGTACACACCGTCGATCTCGTCACCAAAACGAACCAGGAGGTTTTCCATCGCCGTGGTGGCCTTGGCGCGGTTCCAGTCGGTCGGCTCAGTGGCAAGGATTTCGATGCCGGGTGCGTTTTCGGCCAGATGATCCTGGAAACCGTCGCTGCGGCGAATTGCAGTTACGTAGCCGGGAAGGCCCATCAGTTCAACTACTTTACCCTGTCCGTCGAGCGCTTCGATCATCGCCCGTGCGCCGTTCACACCTTCCTCGTAGGTATCCGGACCGGCAAATCCCACGACGTAGTCATAACCGGACTCGTCGATCAGAGAGTTGACGATGACAACCGGAATACCGGCGTCGTACGCTTTCTTGGCACCCGGAACCAGCGCCTTGCCGTTGACGGGCCAGATCGCGATCACGTCGACCTGCTGCTGGATGAGGTCTTCCACCTGGCTCAGTTGCAACGCTACGTCGCCACCTGGATCCAGCTGGATACACTCAACATCTGCCATCTCTTCGCAGGTTTCCCGAAAGACCTGGTCGTGGGTCGTCTGATAACTGTCGATTCCAACGTTGTTTGCCGTATGACCGATAACGATCTTGCCGTCGTCAGCCGCGGCGTCCTCTTGCTGTCCGGCACCAAATACCATAGTGGCCACCAGCACCAGCCCGAGCAGAACGATCAAGTTTTTGCGCATACACGCTCCTTTTTCCCATCCCTAACCGGATGGCGATCCATTTTTAAAAGGTACCAACGGCACCTGTTCGAACACTGCGTTTCTCCGTATCACCCGCTATGCGTAACGGGCCTGCCGCGCCTTGATGTTGGAGTCCACATAGACGACCAGTATCAAAACGATGCCGGTAAAAAGGGTGTTGTAGTAGCTCTGAACGTTGAAAAGATTCAGGACGTTGTACAACACGCCAAGGGTCAACAAACCTCCAAGAGTACGTGTGACGCTCCCGGAACCGCCCAGGAGACTGGTACCGCCGAGGACGACCGTGGCGATCGTCATCAGGTTGGTGTCCGGCCATCCCAGACCAGGGGTCGCCGCTCCCAACCGCGCGGCCAGAAGCACTCCGCCCAGCGCGGCGGTGAACCCACAGAACACAAAGTTCAGAAAGGTCGTGCGGTCTACAGGGATTCCCGCGTTCCGCGCGGCTTCCGTATTGCCGCCGATCGCATAGGTGTTGCGCCCATGCGCGGTCATTCGCAACGCGAACTCTCCAATCACCATAAACAGGAACATGATCAGGAAAAGCGTTGGAATACCGAGGAATGAACTCGATCCGAACGTGGTGAACTCCATACGTTCACCGATGAGGGCGTTCTCTTTGGTATAGATGTAGATCAACCCACGGGTACCGATAAACGACCCCAGCGTTACGATAAAGGCGTTGATTTTTGCCTTGGCGACAAAAAACCCGTTTATCGCGCCGATCGCCGCACCGGCAAGAAGCGCCACCGGAATCGAAAGCCATAACCCGACCGACTGAAGTCCCACCGCCAACGCGGCGGTGAAGCCCATTACCGTACCGACGGAAAGGTCGAAATAGCCGTTGATCATCAGGTAGGTCATACCCAAGGCCAGCATTCCATTGACCGAACTCTGCAGGAGTATGTTCAACAGGTTCCGGGTCTGCAAAAATCGCGGCTGGATAAAGCTGGTGACGATTATGATCCCGATCAGGATCACCCAGATCGGCTGTTGTTTGAAGAACGTTATGATCCGCTTCATGCCAGCACACTCCCTCGTTTTGACGCAACGTCCAGCCAGACAACACCGACTACGATGACCCACTGCGCAACCCACTGGAAGTAGTAGGGAAGACCAAGCAGAAGAAAACCGTTTTGAAGAATGCCAAGAATCAGGATGCCGATAAATGCCTTAAAGATGTTACCTTCACCGCCGGCAAGGCTGGTACCACCAAGGATAACTCCGGCGATCACTTGAAATTCGTACCCCTGGCCAATGTAGTTTTGCGCTGCCATCAGCCGTGAACCGAGCATGATGCCGGCGATTGCGGTAAGAAACCCGGAGATCATAAACGCCGCCATGATCACCCACCCGTCGCGGATACCGGAAAAGCGACTGGCCGTCGCGCTGCCACCAACCGACAGGACGTATCGCCCAAAGACCGTCCGTGTCAGAAGCACCGAAAAAATGAGGATCAACACCGCCAGGATTATCACCGGCGCGGGGACCACATCGAACGCAAATCCGCGAACGATTATGCCAAACCCCGTCCCTTCCGGATCAACGATTCGACTGTACTTTCCTCCGGTATAAATCAGGGTGACCGCCTGCAGTACCGACAGGAACCCCAGG
>JAQIBO010000061.1 GCA_027859055.1 Spirochaeta sp. | reverse complement strand
CCGCCGGTATCCGGCGTGTAGGCGATCAGCGGCAACGGGACCACCCCCCAGTGGCGCGGTTCATCGGCGGCAGCCTGCGGGTCGGCGGCCGCGGCGGCGGGCACCTCGCCATGCGACCGGGACGATTCTTCTGCGACAACCTGCGGAATGACCGATCCACAGACGAGGGTGATTGTGACAAGCGCACGAACGGCGCGTCCTGATACGGTAGTTGATATATTCATCGTTGTTTCCTGTGTCTTCTGTAACACCGCAGGGCTCACCATGTGCCACCACGGGGTGCGATAAATCATTCCCGTATTCCGCCTCGGTTTCTTGACAAAATTAGCCTGCTATTACATAGTTTAGGTGAGACTAACTTTAAAGGAGTGTACCAGTGCGTACTTCACATATCGTTTCATCAGGTGCGTTGCGCGGGGCCGGCCGGTTTGCCGCCACGTTGGTTTTTGTTGCGGTCGTCTCATCTTCGCTGTTTGCGATGGGGGGCGGGGAAGAGGATTCCGAGGTGGTTCACGTCTATAGCCACCGCCACTACGACACCGATCGGATGCTTTTTGAGCGGTTTGAGGAAGAGACCGGTATCTCCGTCGAGGTGGTGGAAGCGGGTGCCGACGAACTCATTCAGCGTCTTGAGGCGGAGGGAAGCAGCACCCCCGCGGACCTGCTGATAACCGTTGACGCCGGTCGGCTGTACCAGGCGGCGGAGGCGGAGTTGCTTCAGCCGATAGATTCAGCCGTGGTCAGGGAGCGGCTTCCGGACCATCTCCGCAGCCCCGCTGATGAGTGGGCTGCTTTGACGATGCGTGCCCGGGTGGTTGCGTATCACCGGGAACGTGCGGATACCTCCGTCCTGTCCACCTACGAGGCGCTGGCGGAACCGGTGTTCAGCGATTCGATCGCGATACGTTCGTCCAGTAACATCTACAACATCTCTCTCCTGGCCTCTCTTATAGCCAACCTCGGTGCCCCGGCAGCGGAGGAGTGGGCTGAGGGAATGACCGACAGTTTTGCCCGGCCACCGCAGGGCAACGACCGTGACCAGTTGCGGGCGGTCGCGGCCGGTGACGCGGACTACGCTATCGTCAACACGTATTACATCGGGCGCATGGCGACCTCCTCCGACGCCGCGGACCGCGCCGTCGCCGCAGAGATCGGGGTGTTCTTTCCCAACCAGCCCGGCGTCGACGGAAGTGACGGTCGCGGAACCCACATCAACGTCAGCGGTGCGGGTATCACCCGGCACGCCGACAACCCCGACGGAGCACGCCGGTTAATCGAATTCCTCCTCAGTGATGAAGCGCAAAACAGTTTTGCCGGGGCGAATTTCGAGTATCCCGTCGTTGCCGGAATTGAAACCGCCCCGGAGGTCGCCGCGTGGGGTGACTTTGTCGCGGATACCCTCTCTCTGGAGGAGCTTGGAGCGCGGGCCCGGGAGGCCAGCATGATCTTTGACCGCGTCGGCTGGCAGTGACCGGACGGTATCCGCTCTGGCGGATCGGGGCGATACTGCTGGCAACACTGGCGGTACTGCCGTACCTTCCGGTCGTGACGGGGCTCTTTTTCGGGCACGGTGAGGCGTGGGAACACGTCCGGGACACGGTGCTCCTCCGTTACGTGCTGAACACGGTGGTCCTGACTGTGTCCGCCGTGGTCCTCGCGGTGGTCGTCGGCACCGGCGGAGCGTGGATCCTCCACCGGTATGCACTACCGATGCCGAAGCTCCTGCACGTTCTGTTTGTCGCCCCCCTGGCGCTTCCGGTTTACATTTCGACGTTCACGTGGAACGGCATCCTCAGTTACGGCGGGCTCCTGCACGCGGCTACGGGGGTTACCGTGCCGTTTGCCGGTATGTCCGCGGCGGTGTTTGTCCTGGCGATGGGGTTGTACCCCTACGTGTTTCTCACCGTACGTGCCGCGATGATGACCGATACCGGCGTGCTTTTTGACGCCGTGGCGGCACTCAGCGACCCGGGTTCCCGCGCGCGCTGGGGGTACTACCGCAACGTGATGCGCGGGGTGGTTCCCACCCTGCGACCGGCGATCGCCGGCGGCGCCGCGCTGGTGGCGATGGAGGTGATGAACGCCTATGCCACGCCGGTTTACCTTGGGGTGGAAACGCTTTCCACCGGCGTCTTCCGCACGTGGTTTGCCCTGGGAGACCTCCCGTCGGCGACGCGGCTTGCCGCGTTTGTTCTGGTGATCGTCCTCGTGTTGCTGGGGGTTGAGAAGGCGGGCCGCGGACGTCGCCGGTACGGCGGTTCCGGCGCGTACGGCACGATCCGGCACGTCCCGATTTCTCCGGGACGGCGGATCCTGCTGACCACCCTGGTGATCCTGCCGGTGATGCTCGGGTTCGGTATCCCCCTCGTCCAGCTGGTTCTCTGGACGATCAGCTCCGGACCCGGTGCGTACGTCGGCATCGGCCTGACCGCGTTCCGCACGATCATCCTTGCCCTCGTCGCGACGGTGCTGATCGTCGCAATTGCGGTTTTGGTCAACTTCAGCGTATACCTCAATCCTGGTGTAGTCGTTCGCTCTGTACGTGCGGTTGCGGGAATCGGCTACGCGGTTCCGGGAACGGTCATCGCGATCGGCGTTCTGGTTGTCTTCCGCACGCTGCGCATTGTGGACGAGCGGTTGTTTCTGTTCGGGACGATCGCGGGACTCCTGTTTGCGTATACCGGGCGGTATCTTGCCGTGGCGCTGCAGCCGATTCGCGCGGCGTTCGAACGCCAGCACCGCAGCACCGTCGATGCGGCGCGCTCCCTTGGCAGTTCTCCCGGCCGGGTGCTTTGGCGCGTTGTTCTCCCGGTGTTCCGACCGACCCTGGCCGGGGCGGCGCTCCTGGTCGCGATCGACGTGATCAAGGATCTACCGATGACGCTGCTCCTCCGGCCCTTCGATTTTTCCACCCTTGCGGTGGAGGTGTACCGCCTGGCCTCGGACGAGCGCCTGCCGGAAGCCGCTCCGCGAGCACTATTGCTCGTTGCGCTGGGAATTCTTACAATAATAGTAATCATGAACCCCGGTACGTCATCGTCGAGAAAGGAACCCCGGTAATGCTCGAGCTGCACCATCTCACCAAAGAGTTTCCCGGAATGAGCCATCCAGCCGTGGATAACCTTGATATCACCTTGCACGACGGGGAGATCCTGGCCCTCGCCGGCGCCAGCGGTTCCGGCAAGACAACGGCGCTGCGCCTTATCGCCGGATTTGAGCGTCCCGACGGCGGGTCGCTGCTTCTTGAGGGACGGACGATCGCGGATACGCGCACGGTGGTGCCCCCGGAGCGACGCAACATCGGCGTCGTCTTTCAGGATTTCGCGCTCTTTCCCCATTTGACGGTTGCGCAGAACGTCGCCTTCGGGATTTCCGGCCTTCCCGCGGGGGAACGGACCGCCCGGGTGTCCGATCTGCTGCACCTCGCCGGAATCGGTGACCTGGGAGCGCGGTATCCCCACGAGATATCCGGTGGCCAGCAGCAGCGGGTTGCGCTGGTGCGGGCGCTGGCGCCGCGGCCGCGTATCGTGCTTCTTGACGAACCGTTCAGCAATCTCGACCACACCTGTACGCACCGCCTGCTTGCCGAGACGCGGCATATTATCAAGGAGAGCGGCAGCGCTGCGGTGGTGGTGACCCACGACCGCTACGAGGCGTTTACCCTGGCGGACCGGATTGCGGTTCTTGAAGAGGGGCAGTTACAACAGGTGGGGACGGCGGAAGAGATATACGGCGCACCACGGACGCGGCACGTTGCGGAGTTTTCCGGAAGCGCCTCGTTTGTTCCCGCATGGAGCTCTCAGAGCGACGCTCAGACCGGCGCTCAGAGCGACGCGACACCGGGAACCCAATGGCTGTCACCGCTGGGTCCGGTTCCCGATGGAGTGGCTGTCGTGCCGGTAAACGGCAGTGACAACGGCCGTTACGTGGCGGTGGTCCGACCGCACCAGCTCCGGCTGCGCGCCGCCGCGAGTGAGGAGTCCCCGAACGAGGCACGGCCGGGTGGGGACGCAGTGGGTGGAGGCGCACCCGGCGAGAGCTCCGCCGCCGACGCGGTGGTAAAAGATGTCCGCTTTCTTGGCAGCGTTCTGGCGGTGCGCGTCCATGTGGAATGGCCCTCCAGTCACGGCGCCGCCGATGGATGGGACGCCGCCAACGACGAACTGCTTGCCCACATCGGCGGCGCCCCGCCCTCGGTCCGCGCGGGGTCCCGCGTCACCGTCGAGTGGGACTAATTCTGGAGCGTCCGCAGGTACTCGGTAAGCGCCGATTCGGCGGTCGCCTCCTCCTCACGGACGTCGGCAAGCTCCTCCCGAAGAACCGCAAGGCGGTTTTCCTGCTCGTCCAGCTCCCGAACGTAGCGCCGATAGAGCGCCGAGTCGCGCTCAAGGGCCTGCATGTTAGTGCTGACGCGCGTCTGGTCATCCCGTATCGTGGCGATCCGCTCTTCCAGCGCCTGACGCGCGTCCCGGTATTCCGACACCGTGCGGCGCAGTTCCAGTACGTTGCGCAGCGCGCGGCGTACCGTCGGGTCGATAAGACGGTTTGAACTGTAGGCAAGCAACTGGCGCTCTTCCGCGGCGGTGAGGGCGACGCGCTGTTGGCGCAACCGTTCGGTAATGACGGTCAGCCGGGACCCGCTGGTGACAAACGTGTACTCTCTGCCGTCACTCCGCTGTGAAGCCGGTGAGATCAGTTCCCAGCCCGGTTCGATTACGTGGGTAATCGTGATCGCCTCCGGCCGGCCGGCGTCACCCGGTTTCCCGATCCGGTAGTTGACCGTCCGGCGGGTCCGGCGCTCTTCAACCAGGATTCCATCGACGATAGAGACGCTGCGGAGCTCTTCATCTCCGGTTTCCATTTCGCGAACCACCTCGTGGCCGACGTCGATCGCGTAGGGCAGCATCGCGGTTCCCCCGGGAAGCAGCACCGGCAGTAACGCGTCACCGGCGTACCGGTCGCCGTCAAAAATCGTCACCGGTCCCGGCGGAAGCTGAGTTGAACCGGTATTGCGAAAGGCGAGGGCGATCCGCGGAGATCCGGTGTCTCGACGACTGTCAAAGGAGCGGTTCAGTTCCGCGTCAAACGCCCGGTTGACGATCGGAATCATTGCCGCCGTGCCGGCGGGAACGGAAACCGGTTCGGGAAAGGTGAACGCAATTCCGGCGACAAGCGGTGCCTCGTTGACCTGCACGGAAACCGATGACGCCATCGCATCGCCAACGCTTCGCTGCATCCGCGCTTCCGGTGCCGCGGCGTACGCCCGGGAGAATCCGGCGGGTGTGCCGTCCCTGCCCGGAGCGCTGCGTTGGACGTACTCCGGCGTGTACACGTCGATCGCGTAGGTCACCGGCCGGGCGGAGACGATCGACAAAGAGACCTCGTCCCAGTCGATTCCATCCACATTGGTGATGTGTGCCCAACCCTGAAGATGCACCCGGGAACCCTCACGGACCGCCCGATAACTCGTCTTCCACAGCGGCGCCTTCTGGAGGTAGCGCACCGTCACCGGTTGTCCCGCTGCACCGCCGGCCGCCGCGCCGCCTGCGTTGGCGAGGTGGATTTCCAGCGTCCGCGGCGCCTCGGGCCCGTCCCGCGAGGCGAGGGTAGCGAGAGCGGCATTGAACTCCTCTTGTACGGCAGGATCGGAGAAGGTGAACGATTCGATCTCTGCAAGGGGGATGTGGCGTACGGACGCCCCGGTTGCAACCAGAATCGCCGGCGCGGCGGAGCCCCCCGGCGCGGCGAAGC
>JAQIBO010000514.1 GCA_027859055.1 Spirochaeta sp. | reverse complement strand
CCCACGGCGTATCGCCGGTACAACACATGGTGGACATCGGATTTCTCGGGGAGCGCCTCGTTGCCGCGCACTGCGTCTTCACCGATGAAACCGACCACGCACTGCTGCGTGACCACGCCGTGGGCGTGGTACACAACGCGATCGCCAACGCAAAGGGTGGCAAGGGCGTTGCCCCGGCGCGGGAGATGTACGAGCGAGGGGTGCGCCTGGGCCTGGGCACCGACGGCCCGATGAGCGGCAACCGCCTGGATATGTTTCCCCTGATGCGCACCGTCGCCTACATCCACAAGGCGATCGCCCGGGATGCCACCGTCGTGCCCGCCCGGACGGTCCTGGAGCTGGCAACCGTCGGTGGTGCCCGCTCCCTCCACATGGAGGACGCGATCGGTACGCTGGAAGCGGGAAAACAGGCGGACGTCGTAGTGATATCCACCGACTCGCCGTCGCTGCAGCCCCTCCACGATCCGTACTCCGTCGTGGTCTACGGTGCGACCGCCGCAGACGTGGACACGACGATCGTAGCCGGGCGGGTTCTCATGACCGGACGTCGGATCCCCCATATCGACCGCAACGCGCTCCTTGCGCGATCCCGGGAAATCGGGCGCTCAGTTCGGGACGTTCTCAGAGACGTGTGAGGATTGACATTTCTCGCAGCGATCCTGCGGAAAAATAACTATTTCCCGCATAATAGTTGCGGGAAATGGAATTCCGTACTACGATACTACCATGTACCTGGAGCGGGCCATCCAGCTTGATCGCGACCTGCGCAGTCGGTCGGTGTTTCTGTTCGGACCCCGTCAGACCGGAAAGACCACGTTGCTTCGACAACGCTACCCCGGCGCACACTGGGTGAATCTGCTCCGGGGTGACGAGTTTCTCAGATTCAGTGCCGAACCGTGGCGGCTGAGACAGGAGGTCTCTCACCTCGATCGGGGGTCAATCGTCGTCATCGATGAGATCCAGCGCCTCCCGCAACTCCTCAACGAGATTCACAACCTGATCGAAGAGCAAGATCTTCGGTTCATCATTACCGGCTCGAGCCCGGTCAAATTGCGTCGTGGCGGCGTCAACCTGCTTGGTGGGCGGGCGCGCGTGCGGCATCTCTCCCCCCTCGTCTTTCCCGAGCTGAAGACGTGGGATCCCGACCGTATCGTGTCGATCGGCACGCTCCCGTCGGTCTATCTCTCAGACGATCCGTACGAAGATCTCAGAAGCTACGTCGGTGCCTACCTTCAACAGGAGATCCAGGCGGAGGGTCTCGTGCGCGGTATCGATGGATTCGCACGGTTTCTCCTCAACGCCGGGCGCACGGCAGGCAAGCAAGTGGTATTTGAACGGATCGCCTCTGATTCGCACGTCCCCGCACGGACGATTCGAGAGTACTACGGCATCCTTGAAGATACGCTTATCGGACGAGTCCTGACGCCGTATCGAACGCGGGGGTCCGCCTCGCGAAAGCCGGTCTCTCGGGGGAAGTTCTATTTCTTCGATGTCGGAATCGCGCAGGCGCTCGTGGGCCGCCGTACCATTTCCGCTGGGAGCGCCGAGTACGGCGACGCGCTGGAACAGTACATCTACACCGAACTTGAGGCGTGGTGCCGGTACCGCCACCACCCGGACCCGCCGTCGTTCTGGCGGACCGTGGACAGTCGGGAGGTGGACTTTATCGTTCCCGGTTACCTCGCAATCGAAGTGAAAGGGGGTGGATCGGTCGGTTCCGGGGACCTCCGCGGTCTCAAGGAGCTCCGGGAGGATGCCCCCGATCTCAAACCGGTCCTGGTGTGTACTGAGGATGTCCCGCGCCGTATCGACGGCATCGACGTCCTCCCGGTACCGGTTTTCCTCGAGCGCCTGTGGGGAGATGCGCTGTAGGCGGGGGATCGGTTCGGACAACATAGCATTCGGATCAATGAGCAGTGGCGGATCTGTTTCCGATGGGAGGACGGGGACGCCTACGATGTGGAAATAGCCGACTATCACTGACCGTTGGTTGACAGACGCCGCATGCTTGGAGGTATACGCATGGAAGATCGATTACCAAACATACACCCAGGAGAAATCTTGAAAGAGGATTTTCTCGACCCCCTGGAAATATCAGCGTATCGCCTGGCGAAAGAGACCGGGATGTCTCAAACTCGTGTCGGGCAAATCATCCGATACCGGTCACGGAGTTCACTCGGTAGGCACCCGCTCTATCGTGGCTGATCATCCTGAGTGAAGACCTCCATGAGGTCTTGTCAGCGATGGAACCGCCGTACCACCCGACCGTACAAGTTACCGACCCAGTCGCCGACCCAGTTGCCGACCCAGTTAGGCGGTGATCACCAACATGACGGACCACGTTTCACCTGACGTCGGCCACTTGTAATCCTGGAGAAGCAAGTCTTCCGCGTGCACTCTCGCCACGCCGGTACCGTTTCGCTTACAATACCCGTCATTCGACCACCTCCCAGGTCCCGGTCTTACGCGAGCCCACCCGGCGTACTCTTCCGTCCTGTTTCAGTTTCTGTATCCGACGTTTGACCGTGGCAACGCTGACGCCCGGATGTTCGGCAAGATCATCGTAACTCGCGGAGGGTTGATCCCGAAGCGTGTTCAGGAGCTCATCGCTGGGTGTGCCGTACCGTCGTACCGGAGCGGTTGACTCGGCAACTGGCTTTCCATTCCAGGGGGGCGATACACCACCACGGAAAACTGGTTTCGATCCCGATCGTCGACAAAGTCGATCTTCTGCCACGCGGCAATCGCCCGGCGGATACCGGAGCCGCGTCCATGGTACGGCAGCAACCCTTTGGATGCCACGGAGACGATGACGGGGTTCCTGATGTTGACTATCCCGGCACGAATACTCTCAACGGTGAGATTGTTGGGAAGGTGCCCGGGACTCGTGATCTCTATTCGGTCATCGTGCAAGAAGAGGCGTATCGGCGCGTTGACCAGCAACTCCTCAAAAACGATTCGGGGAATCTCCAACCGCCCCGGTGCGTTGACACCGCCGGTAAGATTCAACTGCCCCGACG
>JAQIBO010000425.1 GCA_027859055.1 Spirochaeta sp. | reverse complement strand
GGACAGAAACAGCATATCGGTGAGTGAATCATTGCCGGCAAAAAACTCACCAAGAAACGCGATCGCCATCTCCTGATTACGCCCGCCTTTTCCCGAGCCCCGGAGTGTCACGGTGGTTTCTCCCCCGGCGATTACACACACCGGCCGCTCTGCCAGAGCCGTCTCGCCTGGTCCGGCGCGCCGGAGGTCCCGGGCTATGCCGGCGTAAAACCGGGCGATCTCCCGCGCTTCTCCGGTGATTTGAGAACTGAGGACCACCGTGTTGTACCCGCGTTGCCGGGCGGTCTGGCGCGCGCCGGCAAGGGCCTGGGCGTTACTCCCAAGCAGAATGTTGTGCACCGTCGCAAAGACCGCGTCGCCGGAGCCCGGAGTATCCGGCGCGTCCCCGCGAAGCCCCCGCTGCAACAGTTCACGCACCGGCCGGGGAATATCTTCTTCAATTGTATACTTCCGGAATATCCGCTCAACATCCGCATAGGTGGTTTCGTCGGGAGCGGTGAGTCCACTGGCGATACTTGAAAGATCATCGCCAACCACGTCCGACAGGATCAGACTGAGCACCCTCGCCGGGGCGAACGCGGCTGCCATACGCCCCCCTTTTATCGCAGAGATGTGTTTGCGGACGCAGTTGATCTCCTGGATCGTGGCACCGCAGCCGAGTAATACAGCGGTCGTTTCCTTCATATCTTCGAGGGAAATCCGGATTGATTCATCCTGGTATGGCAACGTCAGAAGCGCCGAGCCACCCCCGGAGATCAAATTGATCACAAGAGTGCGCTCATCGACGCTCCGTGCGAGAGCCAGAACGGTCTCAGCCGCCGACCGGCTGCCACCATCGGGGACCGGGTGGCCCGCTTCAATCATCCGGACTCGTTGCAGCGTGTCACCGTGGCCCGGCTTGATCGCAATGACTCCTTCAATGAGCCGGTCACCGAGGATCTCTTCGATCGCCCGCGCCATCGGAGCGGTCGCCTTTCCGGCGCCGTTCACGATGATCCGTTGGTAATCCGCCAGGTCGAACTGTTCATGGTCGATTTCCGTCTGCACCGTCAACAGATCGCCCTCGAGGGAGACGGTGCGGCGCACCATCTGAAACGGATTCACCCGTTCAATTCCAGCGGTAAGAATCGCAAGGGCGTCTTTTCGCAGCGTTGTGTCCATGGTACGCGCAGCTACCGTGAAAGATAAGAAAGTTCATCAGGCAACACGATGTTGTTCCCCATCCGGTCCTCACCGTATCCGTTTTCTGCAAGAATCTTTAAATCCTTGAGCGCGCGGCTGTCACCAATGAAGCGAACGGTGATGTCACTTTTTATATCCATTTTGGCGATCGACATAAAGTGGCGAACGTACCGTGCGGCAAGATCTCCGATCGTCGGGTCGTTTTCCACCTGCAGGTCCCCAAACGAGAGATCCGTATCGTACATCACCACGAGCCCCTCGTTCATGAGACGGACGAAGAGCAACTGAAGCTCACGGACCAGTTCGTCGTAGTTTTCCGGCAACGATACCTGCAGTTCCGTGCGTTTACTCAGCATCTCGCCGATGCGTCGGCGCTTGGTTGCGTTGATCGCTTCGTTGGCGCGAAAAAGGTCCAACGGCGACGACGCATCGTAGTGCTCCTCACCCAGGTACATCGTCACCGCGCTGCCGTAGTGCAACACGATCCGCGCCACCAGCGTTGATGGGCGGACGTGAAAGCCGCGATAGTTGGGGATCGGCACATCGATCTCCGCAGACTCGGTATATGTCTGGATCATCGTCTGACAGAGCTGTACCGCCGACTCCATGTACTCCCGGGCGTACTGCAACGGGTACTCAAACACCAGATCCCGCAAGCGCTCCGGTTCAATGGGAAACTGCGACTCCTGATATGTGTCCCGCCGCAGCGAGCTCATATGGCGGATGAAGTAGTGCACCAGGTCCGTTCCCACCGAGAGCAGGTGATAAATGATGCTGATATGACCGCGCAGATACGGGAGGTGTTCGTTCTGCTGTTCCAGGTCTGACTCGAAAATGTACGTGTCGTACAACGACTGGAGATTGTGAAAACGCGCCTCGACGATGCGCATGCGTTCCTCACTGATCGGATGGGGAATGCACTCGTCGTATGAGTCGGTATCCCGCTCGGAGAGGACGTCCTTTACGTCAAGGTCTTCGGAGAGGTTGAGAAACTGCGTGGCAAGGTAGACAACCTGATCACCGATGCGGTCAATGTGCCGAACCGCCCGGTCTGTCGGCAAGCGATACAAGAGCGGATCGGCGAGACACGGCTGGAAATCCACCGAGACCTCGTCCGGGTGGACCCCGCACAGGCGGCTTTGCGCGATAATCGACTCGGAGACGGTCAGCAGGGCATCCTTGAACGCCGCTATCACTATGTCGGTCTTTTGCTTGAACTCGTCCTCCAGCTCCAGAAGGCGATACCGCTCAATCGACTGGCGGATGTGGAGGACGTCGTAGGTGACCACCGCAAAGTTCTTTGCGGCGGCAACGGTCTCGCGGAAGGGAAACCACAGCTCATTGGTCTGCGCTCCGTGAGAGTCGATAAGCTCCTGCAGGCGCGCCGTTTCACGGTGCAGATTACTGAGGAAGTCCCGACACGGGAACGCCGGATTATCCTGCGACTGAATCGCAAAATGGCACAGGTTGAGGACAGGGGCAGTCAGTCTTCCGACCACATCTCTGTAATCAGCGTAATCAGCCGGTCGGGGCACATGGGGTGCTCGCCGCTTTCCGAACAGTGGCATACTACAGTACAGCGTACGCTCTTCCGACGGACAACGCAATGGGCGTACACGATTGAGCAGCGCACACACCGCACCTGCCGTTTGCATTCCGTACTGACCTGTTTTAATCTTTGATCATAATGATGATGCGGAGGACACCTTATGAAGAAACGTCGAATTACTCTGTTAATTGCAGGAATCGTTGCGGCCGGTGCACTTTCCGGGTGCGTCTCTCTGGAGGAATACGACCAGTGGCAGCTGGACGCGTATGAGGCGGAGGGAACCGAACTGGAGCGGTTTGAAGAGCTGGCGTCACAATACGAGCACAGCGTGCTCTTTGACTCGGTTGCCGATGAAACGGTGATGCGCGGCGTTACGGGGACCGGCACGGTGCAGGACGGGGTATACCGGTTTGCCCACGACGCCGAGTCGGAATACGCGCATTTCGATATCAGACTCGAATACCTGCAGGACCGGACCGGAGCGGGGCTTCAGCGGGTCGCGTTCCTGGCAAAAGCGCAAAACCACGGCAACGGATTTGTAGAGGTGTACCCCGGAGGAAACGTCAAGGGCGATGGGGGAAATCCGGTGAGCATCGCCGATCAAGGCGGGCTGGCTAACGGTGCCTGGACGCTGGTGGAGTTTATCGCCGACGGCGGGACGACGATCGTCAAAGGACATGGCTACGAACGCGTCCTGAACCAGCGGTTGGAGCGTCTCAGCATCTTCTGTTTCCACGGTTCATCGATCGAGATTGACTACATTCTTGTTGAGTAGGTACGGGAGGAGATCACCCGGGCGGCGGACCGATCCGGTGCCGACGACGATCGGGTAGCCGGCGAGCGGTTTAGAGGCCAACCCTTGACACTCGGCCGTATTCAGCGGTCAATGTATCCATCGCCCAGTCACACACAATTCGTCTTACCAAACCCCGGACAGACTCCCGGAATCGAGGAATCCATGACATCATTTGACCAGTTGGGCCTGATCCCGGCCCTGCTCGAGGCAATCAGCACACGCGGCTTTGAAACACCAACACCTATACAGGCCGAGATGATACCGTTTCTCCTGACCGAAGAGCGGGACGTCACCGGACTCGCCCAGACGGGTACCGGTAAGACCGCTGCGTTCGGACTGCCCATTCTGCAAAATATCGATCTGAAAAGCCGGTCCACGCAGGCGCTTATCCTCACCCCCACCCGGGAGCTTGGATTACAGGTCTCGCGCGAAATTGCAGAGTACGGAGCCAAGCTCCCCGGCCTGCGGACGACAACCGTGTATGGCGGGGCTCCATTCGGGCCTCAGATACGCGATCTGAAGGCGGGGCCCCACATTATCACGGCCACACCGGGACGTCTGAAGGATCTCCTGGACAAGGGCATCGCCGACCTCTCGGCCCTCCGGTTTCTGGTGCTCGATGAGGCGGATCAGATGCTCGACATGGGGTTCAAGGACGAGCTTGATGCGATTCTTGCCGCGGCAAATCCCGCGCGTCGTACGCTGCTCTTTTCGGCAACCATGCCGCCGGAGGTGGCCAGAATCGCGGCGACGTACATGACCGATCCCCATGAGATTGTCGCCGGTAACAGGAACCAGAGTGTGGGTACCGTCACGCACTATTTCTACCGCGTCCATGCCCACGACAAGTACGAGGCTCTCAAGCGGTTGATCGATGTAAAGTCCGGCATGTACGCCATTATCTTCTGCCGTACCCGGGAAACGGTAAAGGACGTGACGGCTCGACTCTCGCGAGACGGCTACGCGTCCGATGCGCTTCACGGCGAACTGGCCCAGCCCCAGCGCGACTCGGTAATGGGTCGATTCCGGGAGGGGAATCCGTCGCTGCTTGTTGCCACCGATGTTGCGGCGCGTGGCCTTGACGTGGATAACCTGACCCACGTCATCCATTACGACCTTCCCGACGAGGTTTCCTCCTACACGCACCGCAGCGGACGGACCGGACGAGCAGGCAAAAGCGGAGCGTCGCTGGCGCTCGTACATATGCGCGAGGGGCACCGAATCGCGCACATCGAGCGGGCCATCGGACGGAAGATGGAGGAAGCCAGAATCCCGCGGGGGCGTGATATCTGCGAGGCCCGGCTGATGGACCTTCTTTCCCGGGTAAAGGAAGTAGAGGTGAACGAGGAGGCGGTTGGACCGTACCTGCAGGCCGTTCGGGACTCCCTTGCCGGACTTGACCGCGAGGAACTGCTGCAGCGCTTTATTTCTGTGGAGTTCAATCGTTTTCTTGAACAGTATGCCGGCGCTCAGGACCTTAATCCCTCGCTCAGCAAGACCCGGCCCAAACGGATGGCGGCTGACTCCATGGTAACCTTCCGCGTCAACATCGGCCGCCGTCAGTCGGTGCTTCCGCCACAGATCATTGGACTCATCAACAAGGCCACTGATTCCGGTGATATCACCATCGGACGGATCAATATCGACGCCGATACATGCGACGTGCAAATCGACGGGGCCATGGCCAGGCGGGTTGAGGACGCCCTCAGCGGGTACTCCTACCAGGGCACAAAGATACGCGTTGAACGCGTCACCACTCAACGTCCCGCAACGGGAAAGCGGCGCGGTCCCTGGCGCCCGGCCGGGAACAGCTCCTCCCAGGACCGTCGACAAAAGGGTCGCAAGGGAAAGTCAAACCGGAGCAAATAGGCCGCACCGAGAAATCGCATCGCGCGTGAAAGCGATTCGAGGGACAACGTATTCCATCCCCACCGCTCTACTCCGTGGATGGTGGCGGTGGTGAGGCGCACGGCGTCGGCACGGAATCGGGCTACCGACGCTGCCACTTTGAATTCCTGCGCAGCCTTCGCAAATCGATGAAATTGGTAGCAAAGGAACGGAACTTCATCCTTAAAGATGATAAGGCGTGGGATTATATATGCAGTGCAAAGGACGACGAGGAATACGGGTTTGCCTTCACGGTTAGCGAGGAAGTCTCCTACGGTATCTCCTTTGCCTGGCAATCGTCCGGTAACAATTTCTATCTATACACCGGCTTATTCGACCGGAACTGCGATTTTTCCGAGGCCAATTACGCCCTTCCGGAAAAAACGAGAAGAGCATACGGAGCAAAGCGTCAAAGAATGGTTTGGCGACGATACGCTTCAGCCCCTCCTGTCTTTGCGACCGTTCGAATCTACCCTGGCGAATCCGCTGTCTCTGAACTGGGAGAGGAGTGCGCTGAGCGGGAGTGCATGCTTCGTGGTCACCACTCGCCGCCGGGCCTGGCAACCCGTGGCGTCAGGACCGATCGACTGATCGTTGTTGTGTGTCATTCAGACCTCCTCAACTTTGTACACCGCCCCCAACAGAACGAAATTGATCAGCGTCTCCAGGACGGGTTTGCCCGTTGCCCGCTCTACCGCCTGGCGGTAGTGGGACAGTTGTGCCCCATAGTGGGCCGCCGTTGAAGACGGGTCTGGTCCGCGGTATGTCTTGTGATCGACGATGACCCAGCCGTCAGGGGTGTCTGCAATGAGGTCGATCCATCCGTGCATTTCCTGTCCGGTTTCGTGGCGGGAATAGACGGGCCACTCCCGGTGCCAGGCGGATACGCTGTGCCGGCGTTGGAGAACGGCTTCCAGGGCGTCAACGGCGCGGGCGATGGGAGCGGCGATGACGCGCGCGGTCTCACGACCGACGTCCCACCGACGGAGGATATCTTCAGCCTTTCCGGGAATGCGATGGGCGGGCGCGGCGGCAAACACGGCGTGGATGGCGATACCGAGGGCGGTGGCGTCGGGATCCTCGCCTGATGGAGCGCCGGGTACGACGATGGGTGAACCGACCGTTGCCGGTTCTCCCGCCCGGTACGTGGCGGCGGTGGCGGCGGTGGCATCGGTGGCGGCATCGGCGCCCCGGCTGGGAACGATTGAACGGGGAATGCGCCGGATATGGGCGCGATCGGTGCGCACCGGCTGAAAGATCGGCGCGATCCGGAGGCCACCACCCTGCCCGCCGGTATCGTCCGCGCCGTATCCGGGGGTCTGCACGGCAATATCCACCGACACCGTGTCCGTTCCGATGGCGAGCTGAACGGCCCCTTCGATTGCGGGCCACCGAATGAGCGGGGTCCCGACGCGGTCGGTGAGGCGCTGCAGCCAGGCGTCACCCGGTCTGGCAAGGCTGTGGCTGGAGCGGTTGCGGAGGGCAAAGACGAGGTGGTCTCTGGCGCGGGTAGAGCCGACGTACAGGAGCCGGACGCTTTCATCGTGTTGCGACGAGCGGACCTGCTGCTGCAGCGGGGTTGCGGCAAGCAGCTCTTCGAGGTGGGGAAACTTCTTCTTTGAACCGAACGGCCACGGCCAGTAATGGATCCGTCGCCCCGCGAGGGGATGCTCCGGATCGAATTGCTCCGCCGCAACGATATGCACGCCGAAGAGGGTGCCGTCATAGGTCTTGTCCAGTTCTGCAAGAACAACCACGGGCCATTCCAGTCCTTTTGCGCCGTGGTAGGTGGTTACGATGCAGCTGTCGGGACCGGTTCCCTGGGCCTGGCCGGTTTCCCCGTCACCAACGTAGGCGACAAATCCGTGGAGCGAGGCGGGAGCGCGGGCGGCGCGCTGGAGCTCTTCATATTCCACGGCCAGTCCGCGGAGCGCCTCGACGTTCGCCCGGCGGACGTCGGGCCGGTTCCACCGGGAAACGGCGTGCATGAGGTCGGACGCGGCGATGACGGCGTCCACCGCCTCACCAATGGAGAGCTGGTCTCCCCACCGGCCGATCCGCGTCAGCTCGGCGGGGATGGGATGCTCTCGCCACGCGGCCAGCGTCTCATCCGGTGCGGTGATCAGTTCCGGAACCAGCCGGTCCTCACGTGTCAGTAACACCATCAGCTCGGTGAGGGCCAGCGTATCCCGGGCATCTGCAAGAAAGCGCACCCCCGCGAGGATGATCTGCGCCTCCCGCGTCTGGGACAGGAGTCCCGCCGAGACGGAGGCGCGAATCCCCTGTTCTTTCAAGGCTTCCGCAACCTCGGCGCAGTGGTTGTTGCTCCGGCAGAGGATGGCGATATCCCGAGGTTGACGGTCCGGATGGCGGGTGAGAAATCCGTTGACCCCCGCAGCGATCGCTTTGGCGTCGTCCTCTTTTTTGCCGCTGTCGAGATACCACGCCGAAGCGTGACCGCCGGCGCCGGTAGTTTTGCGCTCCTCCGGAAGGGAGAGTTCCACCGTTTCTTTGGGCGTGTCGTACAGCGCCTGGGTGAAGATGGCGTTGGTGATATCGAGGATCGCCTGGCGGGAGCGCCAGGAGCGGGAGAGGGTTTCCGTGCTCTGGAGAAGGTGGGCGACCCGCGTCATCAGGGAGGGGTCGGTCCCGCGGAATCCGTAGATCGCCTGCTTGGGATCTCCGACCCAGACGGACCGTCCCACCACGCGGTGCAACTCCAGGAAGAGCGCGAGCTGCATCGGGCTGGTATCCTGAAACTCGTCAACCATGACGATGTCGATCCGTTCCCGGATTCCCTGCTTCACGTCGTCCCGGTCGACAAGGAGGCGCAGCAGGGATGTCTCCAGGTCGTCGTAATCGGTAAGGCCCCGTTCGCGTTTATATTCGGTAAACTGGTCCAGCGCCGCCGCGGCGCAGTCATACACGCCGGTCACGACGGTCTGAAAGTCGGAGAGAAACTCCGGTACTTCGCATACGCTGCGGGCGACCCGGTGAAGGGTGTCCAGAATGCCCGCGGCATCCTTCTTTGGTTCTGTCCCCGCCAGCTCCACCCATGTTTTCCAGGGAACGGGACGCCCCCCGGCGGCGTCCGCCAGAAAATTCCGGAGGGTATCGGTGACCTGCTGCGTCCCTTTGAGCGGTGTGGGAATCGCCTCAAGTTGTTGGACCGCCGCCGTTGCAGCGGTGACAAGCCCAGTGGTGGTCGGCGGCGTCCCCCCGGTGGAGACGGTCTCTTTCCACAGCGCAACGGCTGCGGCCGCCTGGGTGCGAAGATCGGTTGCGGACATGCCATTGGCGCGGGCGGCCCCGACGATTTCGCGTACGTCATCCCGCCAGTCCCGCTCCGTGGCGTACCCGGCGCCTCTTCCGGTGCGCCCCATACGGCGCGCCGGTGGTTCCATCGTGTCGGCGGCGCGTTCAACGGCGGTTGCAACGGCGATGTTGAAGATCCGGTCGGCGTCACCCTCGGGCAGTACTTCCACCGCCGGGGAGATCCCCGCGTCTATCGCGTATTCTTTGAGGAGCCGGAAACAGAGGCTGTGAACGGTACCGATGTACGCGTCGGCCACCCGGGCACCGAGGGCGGGGTATCCCGCGCCGGTCAGGGTCTCCCGGACGCGTCGGCGAAGCTCGGCGGCGGCTTTGACGGTAAAGGTGGTGGCCATAATCCGTTCCGGCGGGACGCCGCTGCGCACCGCCTCAACGATCCGTTCGGTCAGGCGATAGGTTTTGCCACTCCCGGCGGAGGCGCTGATCAGCTCTATGGTGGCGAGAAGATTGCCGGTCTGTTTCATATCTGCCCCCGACGATACCCGCAGATAACGGGGTAATCACAGAACCGGCACGGCGGTTTGACGTAGAGCCCGCCGGATTCCTCTATCGTCTCTTCCCTGCCCCCGGCGGCGTCGTCACCCTCCGCCTCCTGCAGTCCCGTTACCGCGACGATTCCGTCGGTATGCAACCGTCTCAGCGCCTGGATTACCGAGTGTTCTCCCCGCCGCCAGATCTCCGCGAGGGTCCGGTGTGACGCCACCGCGTCGTCTCCCGCCCGGGGGCTGTCGGTGATGAGCCGGTGCCTGGGCAGCAGAAAGTATCCGCTCCCGATCGCCCGCCTCCGGGAGTGCTGTTCGATGAGCCATGCGTAGGAGGCAAGCTGCAGCGCCTGGCCACGGGACACAAGGTCGGTGTAGTAGGTTTCACCGTAGGAATACTTGAGGTCGAGAACGAAGGGGTTCCCGGCTTCGTCGGCGAGTTCCATATCCGCGGGGCCCCGAAAGGTGACGGTGAGTGTGCTAGTGTCGGCATCGATTGACAGCTCCCAGGATGCCTTCAGGAACGTCTCCACCTGTGTAATAGTAAGTCCCAGGCGAAGAATCACTTCGCGAAGCGCGGTAACCGCCGCAATGACGACCTCACGGTACCGCTGCCGGGCAAGACCGCGTCCCGGCAGCAGCAGCTCCGCCGCCATCGCCGGAACCAGCTCGTCAAACAGGGTGGCGGCGAGTGCTCCGGAGTCCTCCGGGAGTACTCCCTCCGGTGCGTGTTCCTCGGCGATGCGCTCGATGATCTTGTGCGTGAGGGTCCCGATCATCTGATTGCCGGTGGGCAGGGAGACGTTTGACGCTTCGGAGAGTTGCGTGATAGTACCCAGGGTCCACTGCACGGGGCATCCGATCAATGACTGGATGCGTGAGTACGAGAGCGTTTCGGGGTACCCGATTGCACCGGGCGGTACGTGGTGCACCGACGCCGGTTCCTGCGGTACTGCCGGCACGGACTCCTCGCGCACGACGGTGATACCGGCGATATCCACGGTAGACTGTTCCGCGGAAAGGTCAACCGAGCTGACTGCATCTGAGAGTGCGCGTTCCAGTTCCGCCAGCCACGGTGCCGATTCGGTCTCCGCACCCCGGATCTGCTGCGGTATGAATGCAACGATGTGCCGCTCCGGTACTGACAACGCCCGGTGCCGGTTCCACTCCCTCCGGGAACGGACGATCTCGGGAGATTCCAGGAGGTACCCCGCTTTGGCAAGGAGCTCCCGCTCCTGGTCGGTAAAACGGTGCGCCACCGCCGGTTCAGCATCCGTGCAGTTCCAGTAGACGAGGGTGTCGGTGGCGGAAGGAACGGTTGCAGATGAACGATGGACGCTCCACAGCGCGGCGTGCGCGTCCCGTCCCGCCGACACCGGGTGTACCACCGTACCGACGATACGATCCAGAAGCGCCCGGGGCACCTGACAGGCCGGATCGGTGCTGAGGCGCCCCAGGATGCCGCGCAGCTCGGCGATGTGCCCCAGGATGACCCGGACCGTTTCCCGCCGATCGATGTGCCCGGCGAGGAGGCGGTGCAGCCACGCCAGGCGCTCGTCGAGTACCGACACCGGCACCCCTGCATCGGGACGATAAAGCTCCCCGGAAAAGAAGCGATCGTAGAGATCCGCCGTTTCGCGGTCGTTGGCGGCGGTGATTTTTTCCAGCGCCGTTGTCCATTTTTTGCCGCCGGTGCCGGGATGCTCACTGAGGGCGTGGAGAAGCTCCCGGGAGACCGCCGCGGGTACCAGTCCGGCGGCAAGGGAGAGAAAGGAGGCGATCGCCAGGGGATCCGCCGGGCTCCACAGGGTTGACAGAAAGGCCGGGAGGATTTGCAGCCCCCAGCGGGCGGCGGATTCACCGCTCACGCCGGTCACCGGGAGGCCCCGGCGCTGCAGCGTCCAGTCCAGCGCATCACCGTCACCGGACACCACCAGGGCAAGCCCCCGGGCGGCGGCGGGATCGGTTTCCTCCAGATTGGAAAGGAGCGATGCGAGGTGCTCCGCCGCCTGCCATTCGTCTGTTGCGGTAACGACGGTGAGAGCCGCGGCGCGGTGGCCGGAGGTGAGCCCGGCGTCGGTGTCGGTCCCGGTGTCGGCAACGTACTCCACGACGCCGCCGGCGGCGGGTAGTGCGTCAAAGAGGGTACGCCACACCGGCGGAAGCAGTGCCTGCGGCTCCTCCACGACGATCCGGAGATCCTGCATTGGGTGCAGCGTGCAGAACTCCGCAGAACGGAGTTCGTGTAACGTATCGATAATCCGGTCGGGAAGACCGTCGCCGGGCATGTGGGGATTGTCGGTCAGGGCGGTAAGTGTCTGGAGGCGCGTACGCGGGAGCGCGGGATGGTGGACAGGATCGGTACAGCCGGCGGCGATGCGGGCGGTGAGGAGCTCGTCCCGGAAGGAGAGCAGTTCCACGGCGGTTGCCCAGGGGTCGGAGGCAAAGGAGGAACTGAACCAGTCGGCGGGAAGTTGGGCGAGAGCAGCCATTGTGCCGGCAACGCGGGCGGCGTGTGGGAGGTGTGTACCGGAGGTGCCGCAGCGCGATTCCAGAACAGAGAGCATCCCGAGGGGACCGGTTTTGAGGGTTCCCAGTGCGGCGGGCTGGTCGCTCCAGGGAGCGCCGTCCCATTCCGTATTGAAGTATATGGTCATTGAGTTTCTATTGTAGCACACGGGGTGCGCAGATCACCCGGGGGCAGAGCAGGTAGTTCACAAATCTTACAGCAGACCGCCGCGCGGTTCTTCAGTCTGTTTGGCGGGTCCCCGGGCGGCGGCAAAACGCAGTACGCCCTGTGGCTGAATCGTCTTCAGGAGCTCGATAAAATTCCCGATTGCCGTTTTCCAGGAGCCCTCAATATCCGGCAGCCGCTTCTGGAGGAGGAGCAGTTTCTTCGGATCCAGATTTTTCCGGTACATGTTTCGAAAAACGTGGCAAAAGGCCCGAAGCTTGTCGATCTGTTCCGCTGTTTTCCCGTCAATGACCCGTGGTCAAGGTAGAAACGTAACAGAAGACGTCCCGCCCGATCCGGGAAGAGATCCGCGGCGCAGGGTTAGTGCCAGAGGAGCTGTAATCCGTGGGGAACGAATTTTTCGAACGCCGCGTCCCGGCTTAACATGGTAAGGTTTCGCCGAATCGCCTGCCGGATGAGCATTCTGTCGAACGGATTGAAATGGGTGTTTTCGCCCAGCGTTCCGTAGGTAACGGCCTCTTCGGGTGAAAGACCGAGCAACTGAAAGCCCGTCTCTTCGGCCACCCTAATCAGGTCACCCACCATCAAGCCACCAAGGTCAAGCTTCTTTATTCTTGTCTTGATCGAAATCTCCCACAGATTAACCGCGCTGACAAATACTTCGTTCGCAGGGTTTCGCAATTCCTGCCTCGTCTGTTCCGGAATCAACATCGATTGGGCAATGGACGAGATGAATGGGTGGGTGTCGAGCACGTATTTCATCTCAGGCCGGCGAGCTCTTCTTCAGTGATTTTGAAATCATCCGCAAAGGAAATCGTCACCTTCCCGTCAAGAACACCGAGTGTCCGTTCCGCCTTCCTTGTCAACTTGTCAAGATCTTCGTAGCGTGCATGAGGCTGATCATGCGGCCTGCACCCGATACCAGGGGGGTTGAACGCGTAAAGAGATCCGTCACTCCCAGGGGTCGAGAATATCAACTCCCACCGGCGAAAAATCGGATCGATTACGCGTAACGAGGACCATATTGTGTTTGAGCGCCGTGACGGCGATAAGACCATCCATGAGCGGAATCGGCCTTCCCGATTTCAGAAGTCTACCATGAGTTTTACCCCAGAGAAGCGCGGTATCCGTATCAAAGGGAAGGATGTTCCCCTGCACCGTATCCTGCAAATCTCCAAACCACAGGAGCAGATCGTTCCGCTTCGCACCTTCTTCGAGCTTCTCGATACCACTTCGGATCTCCCCCAGCGTAAAGACACTGACGTACACCTTGTCCTCTGGAATTCGATCAAACCACGCTTCGACCTTCGTGTCGGGTGCAGGCTTGCTCAGTTCCGACAGCACGTTGGTATCGACAAGGTAGTTCACAGTTCTATCTCGCGACCGGGGCTGGGGTCTCTCGTGATCTCGTCAAACAGCTGAGGGTGAGGACATCGGCGCAGAATTGTCCTCAGAGAAGGACAACTCCTACGTTCCCACGTGTCCGCCGAGACCACGTACGCGACGGGCTTCCCCCGACGCGTTATGAGCTGAGGGAGATCCGCCGATGCCTGGTCTATAAGCTCACTCAACTTGTTTTTCGCTTCCTGTATCTGCCACGATCTGGGTGCCATGTGTCGCTCCTGTCCAGACAGTCTAGATACATAATACCGCTGCGCATCGTCAGTATCAATCGTTTTTTGATTCGCCTACCCGCGAGGCATACGGTTAGCCGGTGCGGGGCGGGAGGGGTTCCGCGGTAC
>JAQIBO010000484.1 GCA_027859055.1 Spirochaeta sp. | reverse complement strand
ACCTCCCGTTCCTTCAGCCGTCGATTGAGGTCTTCTGTTCGAATTGCAATTTCCCCCTCCTGGCTTCGATTCCTGCCACGTAATCGCTCTTCAGCCTCCAGAGTTCGCACCCGCTGCCGGTAGAGAAGGATCGAAACAATGCCCGCAGCGACCAGCATGGCGAGCACCTCGAGGAATAGCGGCATGCCGTGGGCGAGAGGGCTTCCCCTTCGAAGCGTGGGAGCAATGACGTAGGCGGCAGCGGCGCCGGAATAGACGAACAGTGACTCTCCAGGTCTAAGGAGGAGAGATGTCGAGATGAAGAACGCGGCAACGAACAACGTGTACGGTGTCTCTTGGAAGGTCGCGAGTACAGCGGTCCAAATCAGGAACACCAGGGAAAAGAGAGAGACAGCTATCCGAATTCGTCTCGGAGAGTCGAAGCGTTTCCAGGTCAAAAACCCAAATCCGGCAACCAAGGGGAGAACGATCAGGTCGAGATGGAGGTAGTAACTCTTTCCCCGTGGCAGGAAATGCACGAAATCTATAATCAGGGTGCTGATAATCCAAAGAACGAGCACTCCCGATACGATCCGTCCTCTGCGTGTGTTGTCGTCGGCGAGATAGCGCTCGATCGTCTCCATGGGAACCGTCGTACCGGCTCTACTCATGGAGGGGAGTATACACCGACTGCTGTTTCCATTCATCCACAGCCGCGGTCTTTTCCAGCGCCCATCGGGTCGCGGCTACGATTCAACTCTTGGTGAAATTTGCACCGCGAGAACGGACGCTTTACTATTGATGTATGGAGCCGACGACCGAGCGCCTTGTTCTCAGACCGTTCACGACGGAATGCGCTGGTCCGTTCGCACAGCTCTACGTTGAGGACTGGCCGAACCTTGCGCCATGGTCTCCGGAAAGAGAACCGGAGTTTTTTACCGCGCAGGGACAACTCGAGAGACTTACGGAGCGACTGAAGTCTGCGGAGCGCGGCGAAGAGGCTCCTTTTGGGGTATACACCAAAGAGCATGCAACTCTTATCGGAACCGTCGAGGTGACGGATATTATCCGCGGGCCGTTTCAACAAGGCTTCCTTGGATACTGGGTCGCCGCCTCCGCCGGGGGCCGGGGTTACGCCACAGAGGCGGCGGATCGAGTAGCGACGTAAGCCTTGGAAGAGCTCGGCCTCCATCGGCTGGAGGCAGGCGTCATGCCTCGTAATATTCGATCAATTCGCGTCATAGAGAAAGCGCGGTTCCGGTGCGAGGGCGTCTCCCACTCCTTCCTCAAAATAGCAGGCGTGTGGGAGGACATGCTCAGATACGTCCGATTCGAATGAACGTTCCGCTCCTCCGGCCGTTCCCTGCACCCCCATTACACGCAGCCACGCCGAAGGAATAAGCGTCACCAGCCGGCATAACCCGCGAAAAGACTCTACGCATCTATTGACAACGGCTCTCTTTGTAGTAACATTGTACTTACGGTTAGGCGCAGATAATGAAATTTGAGTGGGATCCCGAAAAGAGCGAGCTCAATGAAGCGAAGCACGGTATTTCGTTTGCGGTGGCGAACGCGGTATTCGATGACCCGCTGCATGTTTCGCGTCTTGACCATCGTTTCAGCTATTTTGAGGAACGATGGATCACCGTCGGGAGCATTGAGTCCCAGGGAATTGTTGTTGTTGCGAATATGTTCTTTGACGAGCAAGAGGAGGAGGTAATCCGAATCATCTCAGCGCGAAGAGCGACACGACGGGAGGCACAGCAGTATGAGCAATAGAAACGAGCACGATGACTTTGAGATGGCTGCTGAGTACGACTTTTCAGACGGAATTCGCGGCCGATTCTTTCATCCAAAGAAGAAGTCCACCACGATTCGGCTCGACGAGGACCTGATCCTTTTTTTCAAGAAGAAGGCGAGCGAAAAGAAGATTGGGTACCAGTCCCTGGTCAACGCCGCCCTCCGGGAGTACGTGCACGACCATTCGGTAGAGTAGGCCGAGCCCTCGATTCACGCATATCATACCGCCGTTCTTGCTCGGGCCCATGTTTTCGAGATCAGCCGGGTTGGTGCCAAGTAGGAGGACGCATCAGAGCGGCGAAATCACTACCGGGCTCCTCGTAGACGATCTCGGTTCCTGTATGTGAGACCGCTCCAGGGTGCCGAGGTTCATTGTCCTTGGAACAAAGCTTCGAGGTCGTTCCGCTGGTTCTCGATGTGATCTGCCCCCATCATGATGAAAATTCTATCATACTCTCTGGTGAGTTCGGATATCAGCCGCACCGCGTACTCGTCCCGGAAGCGGATTGTACTCTGCCAGATCCTGTGCGGAACGGTATCGCTGGAGTAGACAATGTCCTTTGCCGGCACTCGGTGCCAGTTCGAATCGTCGAGCGAAAATCCCACATACGGCTCCAGGAGAACCGCAATATAGCCAGCGTCCACTTCTCCGGGAGGAAGCGGGAAACCGCGGCGTCGAAGGCTTCCGAGAAAGACCCGTAGCCGTTCAGGAAGATTGGATGCTCGGTTGTCTTGCTCCCGCTGGTATTGATTCAGCTGACGGAGCAGGTACATTGCGAGGACATCTTCCGCCTCGTATTTCCCAAGCAAATGGGCAAACTGGGCTTCCCACGGGGGCTCGATCGATTGGACAGGAATGCCCGATAATCTTGCAAGATACGCCACGAATCCGGGTTCTCCGGCGTGGATGATTGCCTGCTCTGCATCCGAATAGCTGCCTCTTTCGGCGTTCCCTTCGACGAGTACGAAATCAGGGGAAAACCGGACAAACGCTTCTTGCAGATCGTGGAACATCGGGTGCTCAGGATCGTTACTGTGGATTCCGCTAAACCAGAATAGCTCCCTGTCTTTCTGTACCAGATGAAGATCCCGGCCCTTGAGCCGGACATACGGGTCCGTGGCACAGCCGACCGCGATTAAGAGAATCAACAAGATGTAGAAAAAACGCGGTTTCATAGCTATCTCCTCGTATAGGCTCGGAGCTTTCCGCCGTCTTAGGTGGCCCTACAAAGCCGGCAGGATAAAATCCCGAATCAGGATGTCGCACTGTGACGCGTCCCCCTGGTCTGCGGTGATCACAACCACCGTGTCCAGCTCCGGAAGTATCACGATTCGCTGACCGTGGACCCCCATCGCCAGAAACGCACCTTCCTGTTCAAGGTAGGTAAACAACGGATTGCCGATACCGATCCACCATAGATATCCATATTCTATAGGTGTGTTGTGGAATGATCCGGTTATCTGCGGTGTGGTCGATTCCCGCACCCATTCCCGGGGAACGATCTGACGGCCCGCGTACTCTCCTTCTTGTAAGTACATGACCCCGATCTTGGTCATCGCCCGTGGCGTCAAGAACAGTTCCGATCCGCCGATGTAATACCCGTCCCGATCGGTCGCCCATTGCACGTTATCGATATCGAGCGGTTCAAAGAGATATTTTTCGGCAAACTGCAGCGTGGTCATGCCCGAAGCCTCCGCAATGACCGCGGACAACAGGTGGGTCAGACCGGTGTTGTAGTTGAACTGCTGTCCCGGTTCGTCGACAAGGTGCTGGTCCAGAACTCTCCCCGTGATGCGCTTGCTCACGAAAAAGGTGTACATACTGTTGAGGTCGTTTTCGTTCCATTCCAGTCCCGCGGACATCGTGAGCAAGTCCTGGATGGTAATCGCGGCTTTCCCGGTCTCGTCCGGTTCGTAGTCAGGCAGGTATGAGAGAACGCTGTCGTCGAGACTCTCGATATAGCCCTCGTGCAACGCAATACCGACAAGCGCGGAGATAACCCCCTTGCTGGTGGATTTCATATTGTGCGAAACACCGGCGCTGTACGGCTCGAAGTAGGTCTCAAACGGGATCGTTCCGTTTGTGTATATGACAACGCTGTCAATCGCGAGGTTGTTCTCGTCGATGTACGCCACCATGCGTTGCAAGTCCCCGGATGAGATGCCCTGGCTTTCCGGCGTAACCTGTTCCCAGGGCCATGCGGATTCCGGAACCGAAGCGTGTTCACCACGCATGGTATTACAGCCAGTGAGGCCACTCGTGAAGATCACGGCAGCGATAGCTCCTATGATACACATCTTTTTCATCGTTCTTTGTCTCCTCTCTATCCATTTGCTTGAAGGGCGGACTACCGTGTCCGCCCTGAACAGCTGTTTCATGTACCGGATTTCAGAACGCCACGGCGTAGCCAAGGCGACCCCAGAATCCGTTCAGCTCGCCGTCGTCGGCCAGGTCCGTCCGGAGAGGACCGGTCGCAAGATAGCCTGCCGCCAGGGTTATCGCACCGTGGTCCCCGACAAAGAACTTCGGCTCTATACCCGCTGAGTAAACCGAGTGGTTTACCTGGTCGATAATTTCCTCGGTCCAGCGCATCTCCTCCCGGTATTCGCCGCCATAGCGGTACTGGAGCACTCCGTTGCCGCTCTCCAGGGGAAAACCGATTTCCCACCTCGTGCCGAGTTGCAGTTTCGGCTTCACCACAAGGGTGCCGTAGCCGGAGGACATGTGATACTCCCTCCCCTGGGTATCCTCGTAGTCGGTGGATACTTCCGCCTGGGCATAGGCACGAAGTCCCACTTCCAGCCGCTCTCCGACCACCCGCATCACTTCGGCTCCCAGGCCTCCCATGCCGTCGCCGCCGCTGACCGAGCCGCCGGCAGTCAGAGTTGCGTTCCAACGGGGCCCTTCCTGAGCCGCCAGCGATCCGCCCATGCTCACCATTACAATAAGCGCCAATACAGTTCGATGTTTCATTCTTCTCTCCTCCTGTCTGAGTTGTTGGCGCCACTATGCTCTGTGAAACGCGGGAGAAGAATCGGAATTGCGTATGATTTGGCCGACTCGTACGAAAGTATGAGAGAAGGCACGCCGGTCGGCGAAGTCAGTGTGATAGTCTGATACTCACGGAGGGTATCTATGTCACGCCAACCCGTCGCCTTGATTACCGGCGCAAGCCGCGCCCGGGGAATCGGATCCGCTATCGCCACCGCCCTTGCCGAGTCCGGCTGGGATATCGCGCTTACCTACTGGCATGCGTACGACGCCGGCATGCCCTGGCACAGTAACCCGGATGAAGTGAAGTCGCTCTGTATCCGGCTGGAAGACTGTGGTGCCGCCGTGGCGACAATCGAGGCAGACCTCTCACAGCCGGAATCAGCTACCCGTATCTTTGATTCGGTGGAACGCGATCTGGGACCGGTCACCGCTCTCATACTCTCTCACTGCCACTCCGTCGATAGCGATATCCTGAGTACCAGTGTCGAGAGCTTTGACACCCACTTCGCGGTGAATGCCCGGGCGACCTGGTTGCTGGTACGCGAGTACGGCCGACGCTTTCGCAGCGCACCCGGGAGCGGACGCATCGTATCGATTACCAGTGACCACACAGCCGGGAATCTTCCCTACGGAGCCAGCAAGGGGGCCATGGACCGCATCGTGCTGGCCGCCGCACAGGAGTTCAGATCACAGGGCGTCACTGCAAACGTGATCAACCCGGGGGCCACCGACACCGGGTGGATGTCGCCGGAGATGATGACAAATATTGAGAATACGACCCTCTCGGGACGCGTCGGCGTTCCCCGCGACTGTGCCAACCTGGTCACGTTTCTGTGCTCCCCGGAGGGAAACCGGATCAACGCCCAGCTTCTGTACAGTAACGGCGGGCCTCAGTAGTTGAAAGCATGGGCGCTCAAGAGCGTGCAGTTGCCGTGCCGTCTGCTACACCCCCATTTCAAGCAGCCACGCCGACAGCTCCTCCTCCCGGGCGGTGATCTCTCCGGGGTCGGTCATCGCCCCGAGCGCCTTTTCCGAGACAACTTCCCCGTCCATCATCAGAAGCACGCGGTTGGTGCGGGCGGCCACGCGGACGTCGTGGGTCACAAGCATCACGGTGGTGCCGCTTCGGTTGACCTCCGACAGAAGGTCCATGATCTCCGCGGAGGCGCGGGAGTTGAGGGCGCCGGTGGGTTCGTCACCAAAAATGATTTCCGGGTTGTTGATCAGGGCGCGGCAGATGCCGACGCGCTGCAATTGGCCGCCTGAGGCCTGGGTGATCGCGTTGTCGGCGAGCTCCGCAATTCCGGTGCGCTGCATCAGCTCCCGCGCCGCGGCGTTGACCTCGCTGCGACTGCGTCCATTGGCGAGGTAGCCGGAGAGGACGATGTTGTCAAAGATCGAAAGGTTGCGAAGCAGGTGGATCTGCTGAAAGATGAAGCCCATCTCGGTCAGGCGCAGCCGGGCGAGTTCCGGCTCCGAAAGCCCGGCAAGCTCCCGGCCGTTGAAGGTGACCTCGCCGGAGGTCATGCGGTCCATGCCGCAGATGTTGTACAGCAGCGTGGATTTACCGGAGCCCGAGGGGCCCATTACCGAGACAAACTCACCGCCGGCGATGTGCAGATCCACGCCGCGCAAGACGGTGATCTCATTGTCTTTTCCGATCTGAAAGTTCTTGGTCAGGTTTCGTGATTCGAGAAGGGTGTTCATTGTATTTCTCCATGTGTTTCCGAGATGCCGGTCAGACTTGACCGGGTAGTGAGTGCCACCGCTGTAACCAGCAGCAGCGGGAGCAGGACGTACGCCTGCAGCGGGTTAATGACAAACTGAATGTGGGCCGCCCCCATGAACGACCACAGCGCGCTGACAAGCCGTTGCCCAACGGTGTTGGAAAAGAGCGTTCCCGCGGTGATACCCAACGCGAGGACGGTGAGCGCCGTTGTGAGGTACTGCCGCCGGATATGGCGCAGCGAAAAGCCGAGCCGCCGCAGAATCGCGATCCGGACCCGATCCTTTGACAGCAGCATCCGCACAAAAAGCGAGGTGATCAGAACCGAGATGCCGACACCGATCGCGATCGCCACGCCGGTGACCATACCCAGACGGTCGATCGTGGAACCCAGCGTCTGGGCGATGTAGCCCTCTATGTCGGTCACGCGCGCCGGGGCAAAGGCGGCGCTGAACTCGGCCGTTTTTGCAGCCACGTCGGAACCGGGGGCCAGATCGACGCTGACGGAGTACCACAGGGCATCGCCGTCCTCCACGTGGGCGGGCAGTACCGCCTTGGCGGTGCGGCCACCATTCGTAACATCCTGGTAGATACCGGTCACGGTGAGGTGCTGTTCGGCCTCGCCGTCCTGCCCGGCGACCAGCGTGACCGTGTCACCGAGGTCCCGTTCCATATCCTGCGCGTTCAGGTACGACAGCGCGATTTCGCCGGGGTTGGCCGGGGCAGCGCCGCTGAGGTAGTCCAACGGAAAGAGGGAGAAGTCTCCCGTTTCGATTGCGAACGTCTCGCGCTCGCCGTTGTCCCGGAGTACGGTGAACTGGGAGGTTACCAGCGGCGAAAAACGGTCTACGTCGGGATCGGACGCAAGCTGCGAGAGCATCGTATCGTACCGGTCGGATACGCCGTCGGTCTGGCGCAGGTCGATACGGATATCGCTGCGTCCGATGCCCATATAGGAGACAAAACTCGGATCGTTAATTGTGGCGAGAAAATGGACCGGCACGATAATCGTAAACGCCGCAAAGAAGAAGATAAAACCAAGCAGCCCGTACAGGCGCAGTCGTTGCAGAACGTCGCGAACGCCGAGAAGCGAGTTTATTTCAACCGCCGGAAATCGACCGAGTCGCAGGGCGGTCCCGCTTCCCGCGTTATCGCTGCCGCCGGCCGCGCGCAGCGCCTGCACGGCGGAAATCCGATTGAACCGCCGCAGGATAATCAGACACGACAGCACGACCAGCAGGAAGATCATGACCGCAGCGGCGGCGGGCAGCAGATGCGTCAGCGGCGTTCCGGGAGCGCTGCCCATATAGCGGGTGATATTGGCAGCAAGCATCCTGCCGAGCGGTATCGACGCACCGTAGCCGATGAGCGCCGCAAGGCCCCCGACGGCGAGGTACTTTGCAAGGTAGATGCGCCGGATCTGGCGCCGCCGCATCCCGATCGCTTTCATCACGCCGATCTCCCGGTAATCCTCTTCAATCGAGGCGATCAAAATAAAACGGAGACACAGGATCGCGATCAGGATCAAAAGCAGGCTGAGCACGATCACCACCGCCGCCACGATGCCGTCGGTGAGGGCGTTGAACGTCCGAAATAGCCCCTGGTCCACGGCGGGACCGCGCTTTGGCAGGCCGGAGGCCTGGTACGCCGCGGAAAACTCGTCCACTTCCGCGTCCTCGGTCAGGAGAAATTCGATCAGGTATTCCGTTCCACTGAACTGTTCCCGGAGTTCACGATAATCGGCGTCATGAACCACGAAACGTTTGGAGTGAATAATGGACGGATTCATCTGCGCATCTCGAGTAAACGCGCCAATCGTGAACCGGTTTTCCCCCGCGTCGGTGCGTAGCGTTACCGTGTCGCCGAGCTGGAGGTCGTCTCGCTCCTGGTAGTACAGCGGAACGCCCACCTCACCACGGCCAGGAGTATATACCGCGTTGTCCAGGTCCAGGAGGAAGTCGAACGCGCGGTTCCGGCGGACAAAGCTGATATCCATGACACCGCTTTCCTCGGTGCGTTGATCGTTTCCGAGAAACAACGCGGAACTGTCCACTGTGATCATCTCCACCGTCTGGTGGTCGCGAACGGTCGGATGTGCTTCCGCCCACTGTGCTATCGCCTCCCGGTTCACCTCACCGGCATGCATCTGGACAAAATCCGGTGCCACCGCCGCGTCGAAGAGCGCCGACAACCCGCCGTTCAGTTCGACGATAAGCCGGGTACCCCCGGACATGAGCAGCGCCGACAGCGTGATAAACGCGAAAACCACCGCCATTGCGCCTTTGGTGCGCAGGAGGTCGCGCCTGAGTATGCGAAACAGAATCATCGTATCACCTCGTGTGTGTACGCCGGTGCGCCTGATCGGG
>JAQIBO010000483.1 GCA_027859055.1 Spirochaeta sp. | reverse complement strand
GGCAGCAAGGTTCGTACCGCAGCGTAGCGAGGAACGATACCGGCAGCAAGGTTCGTACCGCAGCGTAGCGAGGAACGATACCGGCAGCAAGGTTCGTACCGCAGCGAAGCGATTCAGGCGCGTACCCACTGGAACGCGCCGACAGGAACGATACCGACAGCAGTTTTCAAGCATTGTTTTACGATGGCTTAAAGCCTTTTCCGTTTGGGAAAGGCTTTTTCTTTGTTCTCTCAGTTGGCGGGTTACAACAAAAGTACAACAATTTCTGGGAGACGGCGTTTCGGGATGGGTAGAGTCCCATAGAGTGGTGTAAAAGGCGGGGGATCTAAACAGCCACCGCGCGTCTCCGGTAAGCTGTGAATCGACCAAAACACACAGCAAGGAGACGAACACGGTGACCACTGAAAGCATCGCATTGATGGAGCTGATTGAAAAGCACGGGGATAAGGACTTTCTCAGAGAACTCGGGCAATGGACCCTTCAGCGGCTCATGGAACTGGAGGTTGAACAGAAGGTAGGCGCCGGGCCGCATGAGCGAACCGACGACCGGACTACCCACCGGAACGGGTATCGTGATCGGACACTGGAGACGCGAATCGGCTCGCTGTCGTTGCGGATCCCTAAGCTCAGATCCGGGAGCTACTTTCCGTCGTTCCTCGAGCCACGGAAGAAGATGTCGGCGTGTTCCTCACTACGTTCCGGTACACGCCTGATGCGAACACGCGTTAGTCGCTGTGGTTCAGGAGGCGTACATCAACGGGGTCAGTACCCGAAAAGTCGATGATCTGGTCCAGTCGATGGGGATGACCGGGATCTCCAAGAGCCAGGTATCGCGCCTCTGCTCAGAACTCGACGAACAGGTTCAGACGTTTCTGGAGCGCCCGCTAACCGGCGACTGGGCATATGTCTGGCTCGACGCGACGTACGTGAAGTCGCGGACCGATGGACGGGTTGTGAGTCGTGCAATCGTCGTTGCCGTCGGCTGACGGTGCGTTCCTCGCTGCGCTGCGGTACGCACCTCATGTAAGCGGCGAGGGACGTCGAGAAGTACTTGGAATCGCCGTCGGACCGGCCGAAACGGAGGCGTTCTGGACGGCCTTTCTGCGTTCTCTGGTATCTCGGGGGCTCTCCGGGGTGCGCTTGGTGATATCCGATGCCCATATCGGACTCAAGAACGCTATCCAGCAAGTCCTCGGGGCAACATGGCAACGGTGCCGCGTTCACTTCATGCGGAACGCGCTTGCCCACGTACCCCGGAAGCAACACCAGATGGTTGCTGCGGTAATCCGCACCGCGTTTGTTCAGGAGACCCGGGACGACGCCGTTGCGCAGTGGCGAGAGACAGCCGACCGGCTACGAGAGCGGTTCCCGAAGCTCGGAGAGCTCATGGACGACGCTGAAGCCGATGTCCTCGCGTTCATGACCTTTCCAAAGGAACACTGGCGACAGATATCAAGCACCAATCCGCTGGAGCGTATCAACAAGGAGATCAAACGACGAACCAACGTCGTAGGGATCTTCCCGAACGACGGAGCAATCACTCGCCTTGTTGGGGCATTGGTGAACGAGCTATCAGACGAGTGGCAGGTGACCCGGAAATACATGAGCCACGAGAGCCTGCAGAAGGTTCTCAATCCTTCAGCCGAGCAGCAACGTCTGCTGGCGGAGGGAGCTGATAAGGTAGCGTAGGCTCAGCTACCGGAGACGGGAAGTTACACCACTTGACGGGACGCAACCCGTATATGAGAAAGCAGCCCCGTTCAGCGCCGATTTCGCCTCATACGGACCGTATATGACATATAAGAAAGTAGTGCAGTATTCAGGGTCTAGTGTCCTTACGCAGGATGCATGGTCGCGCAGCAACCGCAGGTTGCGACCAGACGACGTGGAAGTTCGAGTCTTCTCTCGGGCAAAATAATTTGTTATCCCGCAAGGGTTTGAGGCGCCGCACATTGTGGCGCCTTTCTTTTTGTCTGCGTGAAATGGCGACTGACGCCAGTATTGATGCCAATTGAAATGTTTCTCGTCTGGCACGTTCAATGCGTCTAGGGTGGAGAAGTTTCCACTTTGAGGCGTTCAGGTATCAACGATAACCGGCCAGTCCCTCCCTCGATGAGGATGGGAGGAACTTCTTTAACGCGGGCGGCAAGAGCATCGGACGCACTAACCGAGTCCATTTTCAACCTTCGCACCGAACGCAGTTTTCGTCACTCGCTTCTCGTGCTGTCCGGGAGGACTCGAAGCTTCAAGCCATCGGCTACGAGGGCTGATCTCGTCGGTGTTAACAGCTTGGTAGTCCAGGTTTCAGGGAAACACTTCAGTTCCATCAGGAGCGCTGCGGTGAACGGTTTTCCGGTTTGTTCGTCGCGCGCTCCGGTATCCTTGAGAGCGTAGGTGAGTGCGGCGGTTACTGGCGCAGACCCACCGGAATAGGTGAGTCGATTGGGTGCAGGCATATCTCCTCCAGAGGAAAAAGATGACGCCCACGCGCCCTCTCCCATGAAAAGTGTGACATACTTTGCTATCGAGAAGCATTGTGCCTGGTACGCTTCCGGATTCAGCACAGGAGGAGCCACCTATGTCACAGCGTCCAGTCGCCCTCGTAACTGGCGCGAGTCGCGCTATCGGTATTGGTGCTGCTATCGCTATGGCTCTTGCAGAGTCTGGATGGGATGTAGCGACAACCTACTGGCACCCATATGATGCCTCGATGCCATGGGACAGCGATCCGAAAGACGGCCAATCACTACGTGCCGGACTGGAACGCTGTGGCGCACGTACCATCGCCATAGAAACAGATCTATCTCTGATCGATTCGACTTCACATATCTTCGACACAGTCGAACGTGAACTGGGAGCGATCAGTGCAATGGTCATGGCTCATTGTCATTCGGTTGATAGTGACATAATGACCACCACTGTCGAGAGCTTCGATACGCATTTCGCGGTCAATACGCGTGCGACCTGGCAATTGGTGCAGGAGTTTGGGAGGCGTTTTTGTGGTGAACGTGGAACTGGCCGAATAATCTCGATCACCAGCGACCACACAGCCAGCAATCTCCCCTATGGTGCCAGCAAGGGTGCTATGGATCGTATCGTAATTGCAGCTGCGTCCGAGTTTCGTGCGCAAGGAATCACGGCGAACGTTATCAATCCGGGCGCTACCGATACAGGCTGGATGTCAGACGAACTCAAGGCTGACGTGCGGAGCACAACGCTACTTGGTCGAATTGGAACACCAGAGGACTGCGCACATCTTGTACGATTTCTGTGCTCCCAGGATGGAGGATGGATCAACGCGCAAGTGCTTTTCAGCAATGGTGGTATCTGATTGCACGCCGGCGAGCATGCTCCCACCGGTAGCGCACACCGAATCCAAGGCTATGGGTTACGTTCGCGCCTCACCCCATCGCGACCCGATACACCTGAACAGGAGTATCGATCCCTTTCATACTCACCGCGCCTCGCTTGACCCGGGAGACTCGCCCTTGGAGAACTTCTTTCACACCCGGAGCACGGATAAAGGCCTCGCCCATGGAGAGCTGACCAGGTCCCGACACGGCCTGGGTGCGGGCTGCGATATTCACCGTCCGCCCGAAATAATCAATCCGATTGTTGAGGGTGAGGCGCTCGCCGTCGCTACGACTCTCGTTGCTCGAAGACAAGGCGTCCGGCATCGCGAAGGCGGTACGCACCGCCGAAACTTCGTCCACGAAAACCCCATAACCTCATCCCCTATGGTCTTGATCGGTACACCGTCGTGCTTTCCGATAGCTTGGAAAACGAGGTCGAAATGATTCCGAATGAGCCGGTATGCCTATGCGTCACCGAGGCGTTCATACATCGCTGTAGAACCGGTGACATCGCTGAAGAGGACTGTTGCAGCGCGGATCTCCAGACTTTGATCGAGAGGAAGGGTCTCGCCACCAAATATCTCGCGAAAGATAGGGTGATTCAGAATTTCGACGCCTTTGATCGTCCCGCCGGTTCGCCAGACGTGTCGACCTTTGTTGGTGATGTCCCCGATGACCCGTTGCTCATACTCTTCTCTTTGACTCGTGGGAAGTTTCCGAATTTCAAGATTGACAGAGAAGAAGACCTCTACGTTCTCATCAAGGATATTGCGGAAATCGACCCTACAGACAGGGCAGAACTCGTGCTCGTGGGTGTGAGCCAGCTGCAAGCTCTCTTTTGCAACTCCGCCACTCGTTGTGCAATGAAAGATCCATTCCATCCCGAGGATGTCGAAGCGGACGGCCCGGAGCAGGATCTCCAGCACCGCCTGGCGTCGGAGATTCCACTGCTCAGCCAGCCGGGCAGGATCGATGTGAAAGAGTTCTTCGTCAGGCGCCACGAGGAGAAACTCTCGCAACTTCGAGATCGCCGGATGCGATCCAAACCGCTTGAGGGCGCCGTCCAGCCGTTCTTCGTTGGTACTACTCATCGCCCTACCCGTCTTGGTTTACTCGGCAGGCTTCTTTCTGGTGCTAATGCCGAAGGGCATGTACAGGGGGCAGAAGCTCGTCGCTGCCGTCACCAGAAAGACGGCGCCCAGAGCGCCGAGAATCCAGAACCAGCCGCCTAATGCGATAGTGGCGATAATGAAGACCACCGCCAGGACCGTCCGAACCGCTCGATCAATACCGCCCATATTCTTAATCATATGTTCCCTCCTAAGGAAGTGATGATGGTATTGATGATATGACATGAGAAGAAGTTGATCTGTGACAAAGTCACGTTACCGGTCGATTTCTCGCAATCCCCCGGGTTGCCGTATCGATAACTCGCCACGCCGGAGTTCTACGATGCCCTGCCGCTCCCAATCCTTGAGAAGTCTGCTTACCACCTCTCGGGAGGAACCGAGCTCTTCGGCGAGCTCTTGGTGCGTCGCATTTACGACACCAGCGCGACCACCGGTCCTTTCAGAAAGAAGCTCAGCCAGACGAACATCGAGCTTACCGAACACGACCTCTTCAATGAGAACGATCAGTCCGGAGAGACGCCGGTGATAGGTATAGAACACGAACTGTCGCCACCGGGAGTCGCTATCTATGAGTTCTCGCACCGCTATAGCTGGTACGAGCAGCAACGTTGTGGAGCTCTTCGATGTTGCCTATGCAGGAAAGAGCTCGGAGTTCAGGATACTTAGGGTCGAGAGAATGCAGGACTCCCCGTCTTCGACGCGGTAGAGAGTTATGGCACGACCGCTCTCGCCGTGTTTTGTGAGAAGCAGTTCCCCGGAGACTACCAGCGGTAGATGCGTGCACTCATCCCCATCCCGGTATAGGATATCCCCGGGTTTCACGTGACGGATGATACCGTGAGTCCGTACGAGCAACTCCGACTTCTTCTCCGAACGGAGCGCAGGAAAGTGTTTTGTAAAGTTCTGCCAGTCGATGTCACTGATCATGGGCCCATCTCTTCGTACGGGAAGTCTATCACAACAGCAAGCGTTGAGTTGCCGATGGAATCGGGGCGTCCGTCCGTTCGTCGCCATGGTCGCGACAGAGATTGCCGTGCTCACATGAACAGACACCGGGAAATCGGGCTTCCTGGTTCACGTCGGAAACCTTTTTCTCGATCGCTGCGCAAAACAGACTATCCAAGGGAATCTCAATCGACCGGGCCCGCTGTCCCGCTTGACCACGGTCACCCAAAACGCCGCCGAAGTTACAACAAAATCTCACAGCCTATATGGCGCATATGATAAAACGAACCGATTCAGAGCCGATCCCAACCGTGTAGCGGCACCAGCGCTCTACCTGCTCCGTCCAGTACGCAATCCGTTCGATCGTTGTCATGCTGTTGTTCCTCCGGCGGAAACTCTACAGCCGGCGTCCGGATCACGCTGCCTGGGTTTGTGGAGCGGTTACCGCTATTCTCAAACAAGCCGACGCTGGTGAATATCAAGTCGCGCGAAGCGATTCTGAAGGCGAATCAATAGTGTAATAACACGTCGGCCGCGACGTAAAGATAGGTAGAACGCAATCACAGGAGGAAAACTAAATGGGATACGATTTCGTAACGGAGGGTAGGACTTCCGATAGCAGCAATTCGAATGAAATAGTTCATTCGATCAACACAACGACAGATCAGAAAGAGAAGTTGCGATTGATTAAGCAACTGGCCTCGGCCGTCGCGCAACTATCGCAGGACCAACGGGTCGGTATTGTTCCGCCCCGTTGGTTATTATAACAGAAGTATTTACGCCATATCGTACACCGATTGATATTTGGGCGCCAAATCGAATCCGGCGATCACTGCTTCACGCATACTGACCGGATCGGCGATTCCCTTCCAGGCGATGTCCATTGCTGTACCGTGGTCGACGCTGGTACGAATAAACGGATAGCCGAACGTGACACTTACTACCCGGTAGAAATCGTAGCACTTGGACGCGATATGGCCCTGGTCGTGGTACAACGACAGCACCGCGTCATAGCGACCTTCCGCGGCGTGGTGAAACACGCTATCTGCAGGAACCGGGCCCACCACATTGATGCCTCTCGCTGAAGCCGCCTCGATAGCCGGTTTCATCTCCCGCGCTTCTTCGTCGCCGAACAGGCCGCCATCGGAGGAATGCGGATTGAGACCTGCCACAGCAAGGCGCGGGGAATGGATATCAACCGACGCGAGACACTTCTGGGCTACTTCGATCGAATCCACGAGAGCGTCTGTGGTGATCAGATCGATCGCCTTGCGAAGGCTGACATGGCGACTGTGGAAAAAGATCTTCATCTTGTCTACCTGAAACATAGTGATTCCCTTTTTCCCGTTGGACATCTCGGAAATCATCTCCGTGTGGCCAATGTGCGTCTGTTTCGCCTCCCGGAGCGCCTCCTTATTAATCGGCGCGGTTGCTATTGCGTCCGCGGCACCGGACATGCAGAGATCCACCGCAGCCTGAATATAGGCCACAGCCGCGTTCCCCGCCAAAGCAGAGACCGCGCCAACCTGCAAGTCAGCGACGTCGGTAACCACTTTCTGATCCAGTACAGGAACGGTGGGTCGGTCGCCGTGCTGGGGCGCAAGAGCCTTCGCCTCGGCAACGTCTTTGACCGCGACGATCTCAACGGGAATATCCAAGGTGTCCCGGACCGCTTTCATAACGGCGAGATCACCGCACACCACCGGTACACCTCGCCTCCAGAAGTCGTCCATCGTAAAACTTTTCAGGGTAATCTCCGGGCCGATACTTGCCGGATCACCAAGAGTGATCGCCAGAACCGGGTTATTATTCATGAGTTGTTCTCCTTCAGAAACCATGTAAGTGTTTTCAAGAAGATGGATCGGTCTCCGACCAACCCACCCTTGGTTACAATTTTTGTGCCTGCAAGCGCTCCATCGAGCATTACGCCTCCCATAATGAGCGAGCCAAACTCTACCTCCGGGGCGATGCTGCGCGTTTCAAGTCGATTGAGTACCGCCGTCGCCGTTTCGCCTCCGGAGAGGATCAGACCGGCGATTTCGCACGAGAGATTCTCTACAACGCACGCTACGATTTCTGCTATCGCATGGACGATGCGCGGTTGTAACGCGCGATCTGCACGCGCCCATTCAGGGCGAACAACGAGGACGTCCGCCTCTGAACTATCCCACTTGGCCAGGAAATCGCGAATAAACGTCTCGCTCGTCCCCGCGGCAATCACATCAATCGGGATATCAAGATACCTGACCACGTACTTCTGTTCCAGTACACCGACCTGTTCGCGCGTCTGTAGTGTGGTACTTCCGTTGGCAACCACGGTCAACCGGTGGCTCGTGCGTTGATACAGAAGCCCCAGGGCGGCACCGATAAAGACACCGGGAGCCACATAGATCAGCTCAGTTTCGACAGCCTGGGTGGCCCGTGCGATCGTTGCGATGTCCGCGTCACTGTACGCATCCAGGACTGCGACTGCCCCAGGTTTAAGCACCGATACAAGACGCGCTTCGAGCGGCACGTCGCCGGCAGTCACCTCATTCAGCGGAATAAACGTAACCTCTCCCGCCTGTGCAAAATAGTCCGGAACGTAGCTATTGGTAATCGGCCACCCGGGATCGGTGGCAACTTCGGTGCGTTCGATTGGAACACCGCGGAGCTGTTGATACCCGCCAATACACAGCCGACCACTGTCCGGGTAGGATGAGACGACGATTGCAGCTGCTTGCGGGCGCTGTTCCATAATCGCAGCGAGTTCCGCCCCGAGGTGCCCGCGGAGCGTTGTGTCAAATCGCTTGGCGATGATGGTACTCGGCGGAAATTGTCGAACCAAATCTGTAATAGTCTTCCGGGCAGACTGTTCGTCAACCGCCCGCGTCTCCGTATTGATCACCACCGCCCGTCCACGGTCCTCCGATGCGTCGTACCGATCGTTGACAGAGGCAAGCGCCCGAACCGGGATGTTCTCGTTGGCAATTAGAATCGCCAGCCCCATAGTCCCTGTCAGATCATCCGAAAGAGCGACGATTGACACCGCATTGTCGTCTGCCACATCAACCACCCTGCAGGAGTCTCAACAGACCAAGACTGATAGCCGGAATGTTGCTGACCATCAGGACCCCGATGATCTCTGCCAAAAGAAACGGTATGATCTTGGCCGCGATCTTTTCCATCGAAACGTTGTACTCTTTCACCAACCCCGCAGCGACAAACAAATTGACGGCCATTGGTGGAGTGATCATACCCACCGAGGTATTCACAACCATCATGGTACCGATCAAAATTGGATCCATACCGATGTTAGTCAGAAGCGGCAACAGGATCGGTGCGACCAAGAGAATGATCGCCTGTGTTTCCAGAAAGATGCCCAGGAACAGAAGCAAAACGTTCGTGAGGGTAATGATCACGAAGGGGTTCTGCGAGAGGCTGAGCATCGTGCCGGTGATCTGTTCAGAAATCCGAGCAATGGTGATCAGCCATGAGAACGACTGACTTGTCGCGATAACGAAGAACACGACCGCGCTACTAATCCCCGCTTTGATTATGACATCTTTGAGCTCGCCCAATTTTAGTTCGTGATAGACAAACACCGACACGATAAGGCTGTACACAACAGCCACCGCACCAGCCTCAGTGGGAGTGAAAACTCCACCGTAGATACCACCGAGGATGATAAACGGCATAATAATCGCAAGAATTGAATTTTTGAGTGCCATCAGGATATCGCGAAACGACGAGCGCTCTTCAGTCGGTATTCCCAATTTGTGGGCTTTGAAAACCACGACACTCGACAAGAGAAGTGCGAGCAGAATTCCCGGCCCGATACCAGCAATAAACATGTCTCCGATTGAGACACCGGCGACAACTCCGAAGGTGATCATCGGGATGGACGGGGGGATTACAACACCGAGCGTGCCTCCCGCCGCCGCGATCGATGCGGAAAACGGCGCCGGGTACCCTTTCCTGATGATGGCCGGAATAATACTTCCGGCGATCGCCGCGACAGTGGCCGGATTGGAACCGCTGATGGCTCCGAAAAAGGCGCTGGCAACGATCGTTATAAGCCCTAGGCCACCGCGAAAATTGCCGATCAACGCCGAGGCCAGTTCGATGAGCCGCTTGGAAATACCGCCCTTTCCCATTATCCCGCCAGCGAGCATGAAAAATGGAATCGCCATAAACGGAAACGAATCGACCGCCGTAAACATCCGTTGCGCCACCACGACAGGCTGCATCGGGAAGACGCTGGTGGTGATCCCGATCATTGCGGCAAGTCCTATCGCCACACCCACGGGAATGTTGATGAGTATCAGACCGATGAGTGATCCAAACATTGCCAGACCCATATCAGCCCTCCCCTTTTCGAATCTCGTCGCGAAGTGCACGCTGCGCGATAACAAAACCCTGCATCGCGCGAATGCTCACAAGGATCATTCCGTACGGGACTGCGGCATACATAGTCCAGATCGGAATGAACATCGCCGGCGACGTTTGGTTCATCGCGATAAGCCGCTGTATGATATTGAGCATCATCAGCACGATGGAAAATGTGAAAAACAGCAACACCAGCAGGCGCATCACATCAAAGACCATGCGGATTTTTCGATTCGCAATTCGGTCGACGAGAAAACTGATACTGATATGGGACCCCGTCTTCATCGCGAGGCCCGCGCCTGTATACGCAAGGTAAACCATTATGTACCGTGCAAGCTCTTCGCCCCAAAACATCGGGAAAAGGTTGAGATACCGTGCAACGGTTGCGACGAATACAACGATGACCATCGCCGGGAAGAGCACCAACAGCACTCCCTCTTCGAACCGATCGAGCTTTTTCAAAAACGACATATACCACCTACTGCAGAAACGAAACGGCCCGCCCATCGCGGACGGGCCGTGAGAGATATCGGCTATTCTGACTTATTGTTGCGCAGCGACAAAACTCTCAACCATATCCTGATCAACCTGGTCGGCAAACTGGGCATACACAGGCTGCACCGCTGCAAACCATTCGGCAGGATCGACTTCGGCGATTTCCATGCCCTGCTCACGAAGGGCTGTACGTAGCGCCTGCTCACCCTGAATGCTGAAGTTTCGCTGCCAGGTCCGAGCTTCCGCTTCAGCCTGGGATACGATCTCGCGTTCTTCTGCGTTCAGCGTGTTATTCCAGAAGTCAAGATTGATCAACAGCACCGCCGGCGAGTAAAAATGACCTGTCAGTGAGAGATAGTCCTGCACCTCATAGAAATTACTGGTCTCGATAATCACCAGCGGGTTTTCCTGGCCATCGACCGTGCCCTGCTGCAACGCCGTAAACAGCTCACCAAACGGCATCGGTACCGCACGAGCTCCCAGTGTTTCAAACGTGGCAACGTGAATCGGATTTTCCATCAACCGGATCTTGAGACCGTCCATATCGTCCGGAGAGTCTACGAAACGTCTCGAGTTGGTGAGATTCCGAAAGCCGTTTTCCCAAATCCCGAGCCCTTTTATGCCCGAGCCTTCGAGAGACGCCAGAATTTCTTGTCCGTTGGAACCATCCATCCATTCGTATGCCTTCTGACGATCCTGAACGATAAACGGCAGGTCGAACACCATAAACGCGTTGGTGAAGTTCGGAAGCGGACCTGTGGAAGACAGAGTCGCTTCGATCGTCCCAAGGGAAACCCCTTCCACGACGTCGCGCTCGCTTCCAAGCTGCGCACTGTGATATACCTCAATCATCACCGAGCCATCGGTGCGCTCTTCTACGAGTTCTTTCCACTTGAGCAGACCCTGGTGGTAGTGGCTCTCGGGTGCCAACGTGTGGGAAACGCGAATCGTCTTAACCTCTTGTGCGCCGTCGCCCTCTTGCTGCCCCGAGGCGAACACCATACTCGTGGCAAGCAGAAACGCAACGAGAATTACCAAACCTTTTCTTGTAGTCATTGCTGACCTCCTTGTTTTGTGTACCGCATTGCGGTAGTTTTTCCAAAAAATATCCGGGCCGCACCCGGGCCAATTCAATCTCTATTGCTCCCGTCAATCGAGTCGGCAGACACTCGCTCTACCCTTGCCGGGTCAACGCCACGGGCATCCCATTCCGATTCGGAAAGTTCAATGTCGGTAACCACGTAATCGAAGTCGCCGAGGGAACAGATCTCCCAAAAGCTTGATACCTCAAACTTCATCGCGTCCGCCAGAAGGATTCGTACGCTCGACGAACGCATCACCTGCTGTTTCAGCCCCGCCTTACCCACAGTCGGTGTATAGAGCACCCCGTCGGAGGAGATACCGGCGACGCCAAGCACCCCAATGTCCAGACGCATCTGCGAAACAACCTGCTCCGCCGCGGGGCCGAACATCGAGCCAGTACTGTTTTGCACCTCACCGCCAGCCACAAACGTGTGAATACCCGCCTGGTACAACTCTGAAGCGATTCGAATATCGAACGTTGCCGCCGTGATATTACGCTTCCTTTTAAGAAGCCGGGCAACCTGAAAGGTCGACGTCCCAGCGTCGAGGATCACTGATGCGCCGTCGGGAATCAGATCAAGGCAACGTCGTGCCATCGCGATCTTCGCGCTGTGATTGTGAATCGCCTTGTCGTCGTACCGCTCTTCATAGTTGAGCGTCATCCCGTCGGGACTCACCGCGCCACCGTAGGTTCGAGTAAGCTTGCCCCGTTCCTCTAGCGTCTTGAGATCCCGGCGAATCGTAATCGGACTAACCCGCAACTCTCTCGCGAGCTCGTCAACTTTCACCGCTGAGTCACGTTCTATCCGCGATTGTATGTAACGGACCCGTTCAATCGCGAGCAAATAGACCTCCATCAACCATTAACGGTCGAAATACACCAACAACGATCATTCATAACCATCATGAGGGGTCTTTTCTGATCTGTCAAACGAAATTTTGGTCGATTACGAGCGATATTGATCGGTACTGGCATTTGGCGCGGACCTGGGTGCGCGACAGAAGTGAGATAGCAGGCCTCAGGACAAACGAACGGATGCGCCCGAAAGAGCTCGACCGAGAGTATCGCGAAGTCGTTTGACGCTTGTGGGTTTCTGGGAAGCGTCCGCAGCCGAGGCGAGATTGACCAACACGACGGAGGTGTTGATTGAGCTCGCGGATGAGGTTGGTCTGGATATCGGTAGATTCATCGACGACTTTTCGAACGGAGCGGCAACCGCGGCGTTTGAAGAAGACTTGGAGATCACGCGCACGAGCAACGTCAGAGGCTTCCCAGCGTTCCTGGTGAAATACGGAGACAACGGGGTCATGCTCGGGGGCTATCGATCTGTGGACGCGTTCGCGTCGGTGATCGATCACGTGAGTGAATACCAGATCGTAGCACGTCCAGTCTCGGCGGACGTTGATAGCGTAGTCGGCTTCGTCAGAAAATACCGATCGGTCGCTCCGGAAGAAATCCGAATGGCCTTTGGACTATCCACAGAAGACTATGAGATACTAGAACGGAACGTTCTGACTGCAAACAAGGTCGGCTGGATATTCCGCTGAATCCTGCCACCCATTCCGGAGCAAACCTGCCACCCTGTGGGTGTGTGCAACCTCGCGTCAGCCAGCATAGGGCGCCGGCAGGTTTGTTGTCAATCTAAGGGTGT
>JAQIBO010000443.1 GCA_027859055.1 Spirochaeta sp. | reverse complement strand
GTCGCGGTACCACACCGTATGCTCGCCGTCGCGGACGACGCGCCGTTACTGATCGCCGTGACCCGCTGGTACCGCGACCACCCGCGATCGGGGGCCTATCTGCGGCAGATCCCGGTCCCGGGAATCGACACCAAGTTTGTTGAACGCCACCACCGCCTCCTGTGGCAGTGGTGGGAGATCATTCCGGGCTCCGACCCGCCCGCACCGTCCTCCGAACCGCCGGGATTCGCCGAGCGCTTCGGGTTTCGCGACCGGCCGACGATGGTACGGTTCCGCGTGCTCGAATCCGGGCGCTCAATCGCCGGTTTTCGGGATCTTACCGTGCCGGCGGAGGAGCTGGCAGCGGCGCGCCCGGCGGGAATTGACCGGGTTTTCGTGGTGGAAAACGACGTGACCGCCCTCGCGTTTCCCGAGGTGCCCCGTTCCATCGTGATCTTCGGACGCGGGTTCCGGGTCGGTGATGTGGCGGCGGTGTCGTGGGTCCGCGAGATTGACGTCGTCTACACCGGCGACCTCGATACCCACGGCTTCGCGATTCTCAACCGGCTCCGGACCCACCTGCCGCACGTTCGGTCGATCCTGATGGATTCCGACACGTTGTTGAGCCACCGCGCCCAGTGGAGTCACGAGAAAGCGCAGACGACCGCGGAACTCCCAATGCTGACCCCGTCGGAGCAGGCGACCTACGACGCCCTCCGGTACAACCGCCACGGCGACGGCGTGCGCCTGGAGCAGGAGCGCATCTCCTTTGACCGGATCGTGGCAGCGGCGCGCGCCGCCGGGGACGGCTTGTAACTTCGATCGCGCCGGGACGACGCTATGCGGGTTGCGAAGAACCTGGCGGCGGAAATGGGAAAACAGGACCGCTCCTGGAGCGGATCGCTCTGGACGCCGACTTCTCCGTGGATGTGATCAATCTGGACGACGCCCGACCCGGTATCCGTGAGCGTATTCTGGAGGAAGGAATGGTGCTGTATGAACTATAGGGCGACCGACTATAGGCGCCTTCTGGCGGAACTTCAGACGGATGTACGGGGTGATCGAGAACTACTGCCTCCGGGTTGCAAAGTTTTTCGAAAACGGGCTCGGCCGGGACAGTTGGCACAAAGAGTTGTTGCGACGTATGACGATGGAGATTGAAACCGTCCGGCCTGCGTTGCTGGACCAGGCAACCTACCAGCTCGTGGACGAGCTCCGATCATTTCGCCATCTGCGGACAAACTCAAAACGATCGCCCGTGCCCTGGAGCAGAAGGACTGACCAGGAGCCCCGGGGAGGCGGGGGCGCCGAACCGGTCGGGCGGAGGGACGCGTCCGCTCACGCGCCAGTTCGTTCTTCGCGTGACATTTAATGAATCCCATTGACTCCCATTGAATCCCAATGAATCCCAATGAATGCGCTACGGATGTATTCACCCGCTATTTCCGACCGAATCGGGCGATGTTGGTGGATTCGATCTCGTGAAGCGGCGTGGTAGATTCGCCTGTCGTAAGGGGTATGGCTACGCATAACGTACTGGAGGGAGTCCCAATGACGATTCGTTATGATCAGGATGTAGACGCACTCACGATTACGCTGAAGCACGATACCCCGGTCGACGAGAGCGACGAGACCAGGCCCGGAGTGGTTCTCGATTACGACGATGCCGGGGACCTGGTTTCTATATGAAATACTCAACGCTCCAAAGCACCTGTCCGATGTTACCACGGTGGAGTACCGGCTCACTCCACAGCCCGCGGAACGTTCTGTGAAGTGATAGCGCTCTCCCTGCTGACCCGGGCGCCGGCCCTCCCCGCGAGGCGGGGGGCGCCGAACCGGTCCGGCGGAGGGACGCGTCCGCTCACGCGCCAGTTCGTTCTTCGTGTGACATTCAATGAATCCCATTGACTCCCATTGAATGTCACACAGATGTTTTTGTCGTACGAAATCTCTTGACGCTTGACGGGGCGTGCCACGAGTCGGGTAGTACTATCTCCAATCCACCGTTGGGTGAGCGACGAGGCCACAAATGACGCTTTGGACGATCCAATCAATATCAGCCTGGACGGAGCTGCTGGAAACAGGAATGCTGCGAGCCAGGACTCACAACGTCACGGAGGTATCGTGGATGCCTGCGTATCGGTGGATGTCCGAGCAGATGCGGTCCCGCATAGGTTCTCCGCCCGAGGCGGACTGTCAGGCGATCTGGGCGTGGTACCGCTGGGACGGAGTGCGGAAGAAGCCCGATCTACGGTGCCCGGGCCATTTGCCGAGGGGAGAACGTGGCGTCAGGCTGGAGCTTGAGTATCCTCGCCGTCATGTATTGCTCTCCGATTTCTCGTTGTGGCACTACGTTTTGAATTACTGGTACCTTCCGTCATCTGAGGCTGATGGCGAGGCGTTTGAAACGGAGCTCGCCGGCCGCGGGTTGTCATTCTTTGAGCAGAAGCCGCTCCCTCATGCGAAATACCACGGTGCGATTGTTGAAAGCTGGGATCGGATCTTTGATCCGGCGCGGCATCAGTCGGAACTCGCCGATGGAAAAGAGCAAGAATCGATCCAGGCGACAATCTGGGAAATCACGTTAGACCATGTGCGGAATTACCGGTACTTCACGGCTCGCTGACGGATTGTTGTTGTGAAAACGATGCGGCCCTATGCGCCGTCTAAAAAAAATCTTGCGTTATGGTGAATAGTATGGTAAATTGTATGGTATGAAAGGGTGGTTGTGTGAGTGAGTCACGGAAGGTGACGTACCAGGTGTCGGAGGAGCTGGTGCGTGAGGTACGTGAGGCGGTGCGCGACGGGTACGCACCGTCGATGAGTCGGTTTGTGGAGGATGCGATGCGCGCGCGGTTGCAGGAGATCGCCCGTGAGCGTGTGCGGGAGGGGGTGCGGCGCGCTGCGACGGACCCGCTGGTTGTGCGGGATATCGCGGCGGTCGAGGACGAGCTGAACGGCGTGGAAGAGCAGTTATGAAGAAGCAGTGGGAGATGTACGCGACCGACGCGATGAGAAATACCACGGTTCTGGTGATCAGTTCCGATGTCGTAAACGAGCTGTTTCCGTATGTGACGGTGATACCGGTTGTCCCCTGGGAGGACGGGCGTGAGGTGTACCCGATCGAGGCACTGGTGCCGGGAGTTTTTTCGTCCGGGGCCGGGGCTGCGGCCGGCGATGTGGCAGGCGGCGCGGGTGGCCCCGCCGCGGGCGGTGTCGGCGGCTCTTCGGTGGCGCTGGTCCACCAGATCCGCACGTTGAAGGCGGACCGGCTTACTGAGCGCCGCGGCGCCGTGGAAGACGAAGCCGCGCGACGTGGGGTGCGGGAGGCGATGATCGCGTATTTCGGGTTGTAACGGGAGGTGTCCAATGAGTGATGAACACGGTAATTTGTACCTGTACGAGGCGCTGGAACTCCGCGGGGAGTTTGACGGGCGGATCAAAACGTTGAAGGAGTGCTTACCGGATACGCATGCCGGCGGCGACCGGTTGAGCGCGTTCTCCCATAGCTTCGAGACGCGATCGGTGCCAGCGGCGGACGTGGATCTGGACACGATCAGATCGGAGGTAAAGGCGCTGGAGTTCAAGCGGCGGAAATTGAACGCGGCGATCCAGGAGGCCAACTTCCGGAACAGTGTTACCGTTGAAGGTGAAACGCTCACCCTTGCTGAGGCGCTGGAGCTCCGGAAGGCCACCCGGGACGCGATAGCGGAGCTCCACCGCAAGGCTGCCTCCGCCGCGTTTGTTCGGGTAATCCACAAGGAGGACCGTGACATTACCGAGGAGCCGCCGTTCCGGTTTTCCGACGCGATGAAAGAGTTGGACGCCGCCCGGCTGACGTTCCGCGCGCTGAACCGGACCCTTCGGGACGTCTCGTTTCGGATTGCGATCGCGTTCAAGGATGAGCCGACCGGCGTCACGTAAATGGAAGGTGTGGGAGACAGGGGGGCAAGTGCGACCGTTCCGGTGACGGAGCGTAGCCCGGTGTCCCGACGACCGCAACAGTTGGACCATTTATACGGGCTTGAAACCCTCCAATGGACCGGTATAGCGCCTGAGCGGCAGAGCCGGAGAGCGACGGAGCAGATAGAGCCTGATACTCCAGAGCTGTGGGGCCCCGCGTCTCCTTTTTTCTCCCCGACCGCGAGAGAGATCGACCACAAAACATGTTTTTTTGGTATACTGAAAGCGTGCAGGTAGTTTCCGCAGTGTTGTATTTCAGGAGGAACTACCGATGAGTAATGCTATGGAATTGTCAGAAGAGTCGTTGCAAACAATTGGAAACTACGTTCGCCGCAACTTGCCGGAATGGGTCCAGGAGATCGATGTGCAGGCGCGGCACGAGTGGGAGCTGCGACTGACGGAACGAATTGTCCGCGTGGAAGACGAACTGCGGACGCGGCGCGAGCTGATGCAGAACGGTTTCGAGCGTGTCGATACCCGGTTTGAACACGTGGACAAGCAAATGCAGAACGGTTTCGAACAGGTTGAGAAACGGTTCGAACAGGTTGATACCCGGTTTGAACACGTGGACAAGCAGATGCAGAACGGTTTCGCGCAGGTTGATAAACGATTCGAACAGGTTGATAAACGATTCGAACAGATGGAGAAGCGGTTCGAACATATGGAGAAACAGTTCGAACGCTCGACCCGTCACATCAGTCTGTGGTTGGCGTTGATTACCGTTCTCATGATGCTGGTCGGTTCGATGGGGGCGTGGGGAACGTTTTTCGCGTGAACGAGCCGCTGGCGGCGCCCGCCTTTTGCTGCGGCGACGATCTGTAGTATGATCCGCCGGAATGGCCACGAAGAGTGACATGTCCAATACAGATACCACCGCCACTACGACCCGCGCCGCAACGCGCCTGGAGGATGTCTGGAAGGTGTACCACCTGGGCCGCACGGAGGTTCCCGCGGTAAAAGGGGTGGACATCACCATCCGCGAGGGCGACTTTGCTTCGATCGCGGGGCCCTCCGGCAGCGGTAAGTCGACCCTTCTCAACCTGATCGGATGTATCGACGTACCCACCAGTGGCCGTGTGGAAGTGGTCGGGCACGAGACCTCATCGCTGTCGGACCGGCGGATTACGCGTCTGCGTCACGAGGCGATCGGGTTCATCTTTCAGTCGTTTAACCTGATGCCGGTGCTTAACGTCTTTGAGAATATCGAGTTTCCGTTGCTCCTGGGCGGCAAGGCGCCGCCCCGCAAGGAGCGCCGGGAGTACGTGGACTTTCTGATAGACTCGGTGGGGCTGACCGAATGGCGCAAGCATAAACCCAGCGAACTCTCCGGGGGCCAGCGGCAGCGCGTGGCGATTGCCCGGGCACTGGTGACCAAGCCGCGCATCGTGCTTGCCGACGAACCAACCGCCAACCTGGATTCGCAGACCGGGGCGGACATCATTGAGCTGATGAAGCACATCAACGCGGAGCTTTCCACCACCTTTATCTTTTCCACCCACGACGCCACGATCGTCGATATCGCCGACCACATCATTCGCCTCCATGACGGCGAGGTGGTCGATGAAGAGCGGCGGTAGCGGGAGTGGGGCCGGCGGCCCAGCGTGGCGCGCGAGGCCGGCTCACGCGCCGGTTGGCACACCGGCACTGAGCCCCTCCGGTGCGACAATTCGGGAGCGGATTCCCGTTTAGTCTTGACAATTCGGGAATGAGATCCATAATTGTCATATGGAACGGGAGCTGACCGCGTTGGTGAAACGAGACCTCGGCCGAAAGCTGGTCTTTGTAACCGGTCCGCGACAGGCGGGAAAAACCTGGATAGCCCGGAATCTGGATATACCCACCGACTACCTCAACTACGACAATGACGAACACCGGGAGATCATCCGTTCCAAAACGTGGGACCGCCGCGCGGAGCTTGTCGTGTTCGACGAGTTGCACAAGATGCCTAACTGGACGCAGTTTCTCAAAGGCGTGTATGACGTTGAAGGCGTCTCACCGGCAATTCTGATCACCGGAAGTGCGCGACTTGATGTTCGGCGAAAGACCGGGGACAGTCTGGCGGGGCGCTTCTTCCAGTATCGGCTTCTTCCATTTGACGTTCGGGAGCTCGCCGACCGTGTTGAACCGCACGCTGCGCTTACGCGAATCCTGAAGACCGGCGGCTTTCCCGAACCGTTTCTTGCCGACGACGATGAGTATTACCGTCGCTGGCGACGGTCCCATCTTGATGTGATTCTTCGCCAGGACCTCCTTGATGTCGCGTCGGTAAACGATATTCGGTCGATCGAACTGCTCGTTGATCTGTTGCGGACGCGGGTTGGGAGTCCGATTTCGTACGCTTCACTCGCCGGAGATCTGCAACGGGATCCCAAGACGGTCAAGCGATGGCTGGAGATTCTCGAGGATGTGTACGTGGTGTTTCCGGTACGGCCATGGCATCGGAACGTTGCCCGTGCGGTTCTCAAGGAACCAAAGTACTACTTCTTTGACACGGGGCAGGTGACAACGGGGAGCCCCGGCGGGGGTTCCGGCGTCGTGGCGGTTCCGGCGGGTCCTGCCCTTGAAAATGCCGTGGCCGGGTCGTTGTACAAGGCGGTTCAGACTGCGGAAGACCGGGACGGTCGACCGCGGATGCTCCACTACCTGAGGACGCGCGATGGTCGGGAGATCGATTTCGCCGTCGTCCGTGAGGACGAGGTCACGCACCTCATTGAGGTCAAGACGCGAGACACCGCGTTAAGTCCCTCGTTTCCGTGGTTTCGCGCGCGTTTCCCCGCAGCACGACGGGTGCAGCTGGTGTACGAGACCGACCGCGTCCGGACGTGGCCGTCCGGTGAGGAACTGCACCCCGCCGCACAGTTTCTGGCCGAGCTTTCGGTGTAGGTGGCGCCACGCCCGGTAAGCCGCACACGCGCCTTCCTCACGCGCTCAACTTTGATTTCCGGGCGGCGCCTGTATATATTCCCAGTCATGAAAAAGCTAACTGTATTGATCGTGTTTGCGATCGCGGCTGTGGCCGCCCCGGCGGTACTCTTTGGTCAGGAGGTCATCGACCGGACCGATGTCTCCTCCGGTGTGGTTGAGATCACCGTGACAAGCCAGGGTCTCCGGTTCACACCGGATGAGATCCGCGTCCGCGAGGGTGTCACCGTGCGCCTCACCTACGAGAACGGCGGGGGCGGCCACGACTGGGTGCTTGATGAGTTGGACGCGGCAACGGAGTTTCTCCGGGGTGGCCAGTCCGAGACGATCGAGTTTGTCGCCGACGAAGCGGGAACCTTTGAGTTCTACTGCAGCGTTCCCGGCCACCGCGCCCGCGGGATGGTCGGTGACTTTGTGGTTGTGAGGTAACGCGCGGGGGGCGGCCCCGCGCG
>JAQIBO010000420.1 GCA_027859055.1 Spirochaeta sp. | reverse complement strand
GGAGTGCACCGTGCACATCGGTGTTACCTCGGACATCGCCGCGGCGGTCTCCGCGGTGAGTGACCTGCTGGGACGCCAACCGCGCCTCCCGGAGTGGGCGGACCGCGGTATGTGGCTGGGACTGCAGGGCGGCAGTGAGGTGATTCGCGCCAAGACCGCCGCGGCACGCGCTGCGGGAATACCCCTGGCGGCGCTGTGGGTGCAGGACTGGGAGGGACGCCGGGTGACCGCCTTCGGCAGTCAGCTCTTCTGGAACTGGAAGTTCAGCCCCGACCTGTACCCGGACGCGCCCGAGCTGTTGGACGAACTACGCAAGGAGGATACGCGCTTTCTCGGGTACATCAACCCGTTTCTGGCGGTGGAAGGCGATCTGTACAAAGAGGCGCAGGAACACGGCTATTGTATAAAACACGCCGACGGCAGCGACTACCTCATTACCGTCACCACCTTTCCGGCGGCGCTGGTGGACCTGAGCAACCCCGCCGCGTTTGAATGGATCAAGGGAGTTATCAAGGAGCACATGATTGGGGCGGGCCTTTCGGGATGGATGGCCGACTTTGGCGAATACCTGCCCACCGACGCGGTCCTGCACGCCGGCGACGCCCGGGAGTTTCACAACACCTACCCCGCCGAATGGGCGCGGGCCAACTACGAGGCGATGGCCGAGGCGGAGGCGCTCTCCGACACCGCGATCTTCATGCGTGCCGGCTTCACCGGGAGCTCCCGGTACACCCACTCAATCTGGGCGGGAGACCAGATGGTGGACTGGAGCCGCCACGACGGGCTTCCCTCGGTAATTCCGGCGGCGCTCAGCGCCGGTTTCTGCGGTATCGGCGTGCACCACTCCGATACCGGCGGCTACACCACCCTGTTTCACAAAAAGCGCGGCAAGGAGCTGTTTCAGCGCTGGACCGAGCAGAGCGCGTTTACCCCGATCATGCGCACCCATGAGGGAAACCGCCCCGCCTCCAACTGGCAGTGGGACTCCGACGAGGAGACGATGGCGCACCTGGCGCGAATGGCGCGGATCTACGCCGCCCTGCGACCGTACCGCCGCGCGGTCCTGGAGGAGTACCACACCACCGGCCTGCCGGCGCAGCGCCCGGTTTTTTTACACTACCCCCAGTGGTTTGACGTGACGATGCGGATGCAGCAGTATACCTACCTGTTTGGACGCGATCTGTTTGTGGCGCCGGTGCTGAAAAAGGGGGTGCGCACCGCCCGAACCGTTGTGCCACCAGGCAGATGGGTACACCTCTGGACAGAACGGGAGTTCGATTTTACCAAACCGACACCGATAAAGATTACCGCGCCGCTTGGGAATCCGCCGGTGTTTTTCCGGGCGGAGAGCGAATGGCGCGAGCTGTTTAATTCGATTGCGAGGGGAACGATATGATGACACGAAAGCAGGAGATTGAGGCGAAGCTGGAACGGCTTCGGGGGTGGATGGACGAGAGCGGGCTGGAGGTGCTGGTGTTGCGCCGCATCGCGAGCCTGGCGTGGATGACCGCCGGGGCGACGACCTACGTGGTGACGGCGAACGGTGAGGGACCGGTGACAGGCGTTGTGACCCGCGATGGCGCGTGGCTGCTGACAAATAACATTGAAGGGGCACGGCTGGTAGAAGAGGAACAGTTGCCGGAACTGGGCTGGGAGGTGGTTACCCATCCGTGGTTTGGCGGTCCCAACGCACCCACGCCGGCAAGCGTGTCCGGTGGTGAGCTGACACCGAAGCGCGCCGGGGCGGACGTGCCCTTTGACGGGACGCGTAACGTTGCTGCCGAGATATCGCGCCTGCGGAGCCGGCTGCTTCCGATTGAACAGGCGCGCTTTACCGTGCTTGGTGCCGAGTGCGCGGCGGCGATGAGTACCGCGGCGGGGGCGGTAGTACCGGGACAAAGCGAGTACGAAATAGCGGGGCACATCGCCGCGGCGACGCAACCGCGGGGGATTCAGGCGATCGTGAATCTGGTGGCCACGGACGAGCGGATGCACCGCTATCGCCACCCTCTGCCGACGACAAAGAAGCTGGAACGCCACGCCCTGCTGGTGATGTGCGGTCGCCGGGACGGCCTGGTGGCATCGGTCAGTCGAATCATCCATTTTGGACCGGTTCCCGAGGAGATCCGCCGCGCCCACGAGGCGGTGGCGTACGTTGACGGCCGGGCGCAGGCGGCGAGTCGACCGGGGCGCACCCTGGGCGAAGTGTTTACCGAGATACAGGACGCGTACCGCGAGGCGGGGTTTCCCGATGCGTGGCAGGGGCACCACCAGGGTGGCGTTTCCGGCTACGAACCGCGGGAATACCTCGGCCTGCCCGACAGTACCGACGTGCTCGAGGAGGGCATGGTGGTCGCGTGGAACCCCTCGCTTCCCGGCGCCAAGTCGGAAGACAGCGTCATGGTTGGCGCTCAGGGACCGGTGGTGCTCACCGATACGCCGCAGTGGCCGATGATTGAAACGGTGTCGGTACCGCGGGCCGGGATTCTGGTGCGGTAGCGCTGTAATGAGATGAGATAGACAGGGAAGCGGCGGAACCGGTGTGGTCCCGCTGCTACCAAATCACCGTCGCGACGTCATAGGCGAAAAACTGTGTATCCCGACTCACCACGGGCCACCCC
>JAQIBO010000367.1 GCA_027859055.1 Spirochaeta sp. | reverse complement strand
CGTCGGTGTTTCCGAGAAACGCGCCGTCGGTGGGGTGGCTCCGGGCTACCTCGGTGTTGGAGATGTCCGCGGAGACCTCTGATCCTGCCGGCAGCGGTTGGGATGAGACGTCTACCGTTACTACGGGGGTGCCGGTTTCCGCAATGAGGGTGGCGACGTATGTGAGTTCGTCGGCTTTGGTGTCAAACGTTCCGACGACGTATGCGTTTTTCATGGCAGGTGCTCCTTGCCCTGGTGGGCGTGTGGTGCTCTCCGGCCGGAAACGTGCTCGTGTACGATGGCCGGGCCGGTCGGAGGCGCGTTGGTGCGGCTGCGGGCGTTTAGAACGTCAGCGCCTTGAACTTCTTGATTTGATCCGTGATGGCGACTTCAGTCGGGAGTCGCTCCATTGAGCTGGCGCCGTAAAAGCCGTCTACCGCTTTGACGTGGTCAAAGATGAACTTGGCGTCGTCGGGCATTGCGATGGGCCCGCCGTGGCACAGGATAATCACGTCGTCACGGACGCTCTTGGCGGCGTCGGCGATCTCTCCCACAAGTTTGGCGCTGTCTTCCAGCGTCTTGGCGGTTTCCGCACCAATCGATCCTTTGGTTGTGAGGCCCATGTGGGCAACGACGATGTCCGCTCCCGCCTCGGCCAGTTTTTTGGCCTGGTCGGTATCGAAGGCGTAGGGGGTGGTGAGCATGTCCATCTCGTGCGCTTCACGGATCATATCGATCTCCAGGTCGAATCCCATTCCCGTCTCTTCCAGGTTCTGCCGGAACGTTCCGTCGATAAGTCCCACCGTGGGAAAGTTCTGCACACCCGCAAAGCCAAGGTCCTTGAGTTCCTGCAGAAAGTGGCGCCTGAGCATGAACGGGTCGGTCCCGTTGACCCCCGCGAGAACCGGTGTGTGTTTCACCGCGGTGATCACCTCGTGGGCCATCTCCTTGACGATCTCGTTGGCGTTGCCGTACGGCATGAGTCCCGCCAGGGAGCCGCGTCCCGCCATCCGGTAGCGTCCGGAGTTGTAAATGACGATCAGGTCGATGCCGCCCTCTTCTTCCGATTTGGCGGAGATGCCCGTCCCGGCGCCGCCGCCGATAATCGGGACGCCCTGATGTACCTTTTTGCGCAGGTCCGAAAGGATCGCGCTTCTGCTGGTATCACTCATGTGTGCCTCCAATGCGTTGTTATTGCTGCATGGGATGCAATAACCGTGCCGGGCCCGGGCGGTTGGCCTGGTGATGAGCCGGGCGAGTGCGTTGGGGCGGTGTGTTCGGTACGGAGGTGGTGCGCTAATTCCCGATGGTGCCGACGGTTGTCGGTGTTCTCCGGTCTCCGCGATATGCCGCTGGCGGCGCGGAAGCGGTGAAGATGGGTGCGTGACCTGTATAGTTACCTGAGTAGTGATCTGTATAGTTGAGTGTATACGTGTGGTACAATGATATGTACCCATGGATATACAACAGGGGCCACTTCACAGTTTTATTCGCGGAATCGTCTCGGGCTCCCCGCCGGACCGGCCGTTGATCGGCGTCTCGCCGGGGTCGGGACACATTACGGCTACCGCTGCTGCCGCCGGGGCGGATCTGTTTTTCGTATTCAGCGCCGGCGTGTACCGCACCGCCGGGATCGGATCGCTTGGTTCATTTTTGCCGTACGGCAACGCCAACGACCAGACGGAGGAATTGTTGCGCCGTCATATTCTCCCCCACGCCGGGGGTGTGCCGGTGGTAGCGGGGTTGATGGCCGCCGACCCGGCGTGCTCGGTGGCGGAGCGCCTGGAGCGCTACCGGAGGCTTGGGGTACGGGCGGTTACCAACTGGCCCGCCACGGGCCTGGTGGATGGGGTGATGCGGGAGGTCCTTGCCGCGGAGGGGCTTTCTCACGAAACGGAGCGCGAGATGCTGGTGACGGCGCGGCGCGCCGGGTTTGCCGCGTTTGGCTTCGCCCTCACCACCGAGGAGGTGCGGAGTTTCTGCGACGCCGGCGTGGACGGGCTCATTCTCAACGTGGGTCTGACCCGGGCGGTAAAGGACACGGTGGAAAAGCGAAACCAGGTGCGCCACGCGATAACCACGGTGAAGTCGATGTGGGAGGTGGTGCAGCGCTATTCACCGATGCCGCTGTCCTTTCTC
>JAQIBO010000334.1 GCA_027859055.1 Spirochaeta sp. | reverse complement strand
TTCCCACGCTGTTGCTGGTCACCACCGTGTACGGGCTGGCACTCAACGTCTCCTCCACCCGGTTGATCCTGAGCCAGGGAACGGAGTTTGACGGACAGATCGTTCGGGCGTTCGCCCGGTTTGTCGTTGGTACCGAAGGGAGTGCCGGACTTGTTATCGGGCTGATCATCTTCGTCATTCTGGTGGCGGTTCAGTTTATCGTGATCACCAAAGGCGCCACCCGGGTCGCCGAGGTGGCCGCACGCTTCACCCTTGACGCCCTTCCCGGTAAGCAGATGGCGATCGAGGCGGAGTACAACAACGGGTCCCTCACCGAGGAGGAGATGACCCGCAAGAAGACGGAACTGGAGCGGGAAGTCGACTTTTACGGCGCCATGGACGGTGCCAGTAAGTTCGTATCCGGAAACGTGAAGGTAGGGATTCTGATCACTATCGTGAACATAATCGGCGGACTGATCGTCGGCACGACGATTCACGGGGAGCCGATTGGCGTCGCCTTGAATACCTACGTGTCGCTGACCGTTGGTGATGGTCTGGTCACACAGTTCCCGGCTCTGATGATCAGTACCGCCACCGGCCTGATCGTGACGCGGGCGATCTCCGACGGCACCTTTGGTGAGGACATAGCGGATCAGTTCACCAAACAGTCCCGGATTTACTGGATCGCCACGGCGTTTCTGGTTGGTCTGGCACTGCTTCCCGGTTTTCCGTGGTACGTTCTCTTACCGATGGCGGGGCTGACCGCGTTTACCGCGTTTCGTCTTCAGCGTCGCGACGCCGCATCCGCTGCGGCTGTCGCGGAACAGGAAGCCGAACAGGCCCCCAAACAGTCCCAGGCGGAGCCCACGCACGTGGCGCCTCTCGACCCGCTTTCAATGGAGCTCGGGTATGGCCTCATCCCGCTGGTTGACAAGGAAAAAGGAGCGGAGCTCCTGGACCGGATCACCAGTATACGCCGGGAAACGGCGCTGGAACTGGGGCTGGTGGTACCACGTATTCGGATCATCGATAACATGCGGCTTGGTCCGAGTGAGTACAGCCTGAAGATTCGTGGTGTTGAGGTCGGCCGTGGCTCGATTCGCATGGGCAGCTATCTCAGTATCAACCCCGGGGGCGCCCGGGAAGAGATAGAGGGCGAGGCGACAACAGATCCCGCATTTGGCCTGCCGGCGCGGTGGATCACCGAAGATATGCGGGAACGCGCGGAACGGGCGGGGTATACCGTGGTCGATCCTCCCTCAATTATCGCCACGCATCTCACGGAGGTGATAAAGCGCCATGCCTCGGATCTGCTGGGACGTCAGGAAGTGCGTCAGATGCTGGATCAGCTGAAACAGGACTATCCGGCGGTAGTGGACGAGGTGAACTCAGCGCTGAATCTCGGGCAGATTCAGAAAGTGTTTCAGGGTCTTCTGGGTGAGCAAGTCTCTATTCGAAACCAGGTGGTGATTCTTGAGGCGCTTGCGGACTACGCCTCGATGAGCACCGACCCGGGCTTCCTTGTCGAGAAGGCGCGTCAGGCGCTGGGACGACAGATCTGCCTGCAGTACGCCGACGACGAACGCACGATTCGTGTTTCCACAGTGGAACCGAAGCTGGAACAGCAGATCGTGGAAAGTCGTGTCGAGACCGCATCAGGACCGATCAGCGCTCTTCCACCGGGAGATCGCCGCGCGTGGATCGATGCGGCATCGGAACAAGTGCGAGCGATGCAGGAGGCCGGCTTCGTGCCGGTTATTCTGGCATCGGAAGCTGCGCGGGCACTGATCAAACAGAGTATACAACGAGAGTTACCCGATGTTGCGGTGCTCTCGATTCCGGAGATCGCTTCGGATATTCGGGTCGAATCGGTTGGAGAGATCCGTATTGAAAATGCGAGTGGGGGCAGTTGATGGACTATTTTGTGGAACAGGCACCGAGCGATTATGAGATCCAGGCTCTGATTCGGAAAAAGTACGGTGATCGGGCACGAATCCTGGCGCGAAAAGAGATTCAGACCGGCGGAATTCTGGGGTTGTTCAAGCGCCGGGCCATAGAAGTGACCGGCTACTGCACGCATGCGCCACAATCACGAAACGCCACTCGAGGCGACGCCGCAGAGGAGCGCCGGAAGATCCTTGCCGCCGCCGGCGGGAACACAACCGCGGACCGGCCCGGCGGGAGCGAGGCAGGTGGTGCCGCGGTGGGTGGAAACGGCGTTACCCACAACGGCGCGGAGCGCTCGACTCGCGGCAACATCAGTACCGCAAATGCAGCGTCTGTACCCACCGCGTCCGCCCCCGACGGGGGAACCAATCTCGATGCGGTTCTTGCCGAGATCCGTTCGATCAAACACCACATTGGGAACGGAAACGGCGCCGCATCGGAGCCCGAGGCGGTAACGCGGCTCCGCGAGATTCTGGAAGAGAACGACTTCTCGCGCGGGTTCGTAGATGCGACGATCGACAACCTTCGAAGCGAGTGCACCTACGACGAACTTTCCGACTACGATCTCATTGCCGAGCGAGTGGTTACACGCATATCTGCGGCGATTGAGATCTACCCGTGGCAGGAACGTCGCCGGAGTCCGCATGTGTTTGTCCTGGTGGGGCCGACGGGGGTCGGTAAGACGACGACGATCGCGAAACTGGCTGCGATGTACGGAGCGGTCGCCGATCCGTCCTATGACGTGCGAATCCTGACGATCGACAGTTATCGAATTGGAGCGTTGCAGCAGATTGAAAAATACGGCGAAATTATGAACATTCCCGTTCATGCGGTGGAAACGGTCGACGACATGGAAAAGCAGCTCGCCCTGAACCGCGAGGCGGATTTCATCTTTGTCGATACGATAGGCAAGAGTCCCAACGATTTCGCCAAGCTTGCGGATGTAAACCGACTTGTCCGCTCCGCCGGAGGAGAGGTCCATCTGGCGGTGAGCGCGACGACAAAACGGTCGGACATGATCGATATTTTTCGGCACTTTGAACCGTTTAACTATCAGGCGGTGGTGGTGACCAAGTTTGATGAGACATCCACCGTTGGCGGCGTTATCAGCGCCCTTGAAGAAAAGCGAAAGTCGGTGAGCTTTATTACCGATGGTCAAAGTGTACCTCAGGATATCGAGCGCGCGCGACGGGAGAGCTTTATTCGCCGACTGCGCGATCTTCCCGTTCAGCGCCGCGACCCTGAACCTGTACACAAGGAGTAGCTGATGACCGATCAGGCGGAAACGTTGCGTGAAATCATGCGTCAACGCGGGCAGGGGGATGAAGGGGGAAATCGCACCCGCATTATTACCGTTGCAAGTGGCAAAGGCGGCGTCGGTAAAACCAACGTCGCGACAAACCTTGCTCTCAGTTATGGGGCGCTCGGGAAAAAGGTCATTCTCATGGACGCGGACCTTGGACTTGCAAACGTCAACGTCGTCCTTGGTATAATTCCGAAATACAATTTGTATCACGTGATCCGGAAACAGAAACGGATGAGCGATATTCTGATGGATACCGACTACGGGATTCAAATAGTTGCCGGTGCGTCGGGATTCGCGAAGATCGCGAACCTGTCCGAGGAAGAGCGCCACGGCTTTATCGAAGAGTTGCAGCACCTTTCGCATGCCGACGTGATAATTATCGATGCCGGCGCGGGGGTCAGTAACAATGTGATAGCCTTTGTTGCGGCGGCGGATGAGGCGATTATCGTCACGACCCCGGAACCAACCGCGATCACCGACGCCTACGGGATTATCAAGATCATTGCGACGGAGATTGACAACCTCAATCTTGGTCTGAAACTGATCGTCAACCGGGTGAAGTCGGTCACGGAGGGGAAAAAGGTTGCCGAACGGGTGATTAACATTGCAGCCCAGTTTCTCAATCTCAAGATTGACTACCTGGGCTACGTGTACGACGATCCGGCGGTACAGCAGGCGATTCTGAAACAGAAGCCGTTTCTGGTTCTTGATCCGAAAAGCAAAGCGAGTATTTGTATCCAGCAGATAGCCAGTCGGCTTGAACGGGTGGAATACCGCGAGGGAGGGGGCGTTGGACAATTTCTTACACGACTATTCGGTAAACTGCAGTAACTTGACGGCTATTTTCGATATATCTTATTCTGTAATTTGATACAGATGGAACGATATGGAAGAATCGCCGTGCCCGGTGCGGTGATCGGATTGGTACTATCGGTCCTCGTTGGTCTCATCGCCGGTGTCGGACTGGGAACGGTCATTCTTCGCGGCGTGATAAGCGCTGTGGCGATGGGTGCCGGGAGCGCGGGGCTGTACGCAGCGGCGGAACGGCTGCTCCCGGGGCTGACAGAAGAAGGTGTGGCCGGCGGAAATGGCGTTCGGGACGACGACGGAACCAACGATGAGACCGAAATTCCGGAGCCCGGCGGCCAACTCAACATCGTGGTTGAGGACGAGTCCGACGAGTCCGACGGTGTCGCCGAAGCGGACAGCATTGCCGAAACCGGTGATGATAGGTGGGATGCGGAAGATGAGGGTGCGCCTGAGGCGCCGCCGGTTGAGGCGGAACCGCTGGATGCGGAGCCGGTCGATGCGGAGCCGCTTGACGCGGAGCCGGCCGACGCGGAGCCGGCCGACGCGGAACCGCTTGACGCTCCGCCTGCTGAAGAGCGGCCGGCCGAACCGCAACGGACCGAACCGCAACGGACCGAAGCGCAAAACGCTCCACCGTCGGGTGGTGGGGACATTGAGGACGATGAGATCGATGACGATCTCGTGGAAGAGATTGAAGAGCAAAGTGCGGACGACGCCGAAGCGATTATGAACCAGGCGATCGCAGAAGAAAAATACGGGAGCGGAGTGGAGATCGACGATTCCGTCCTGGACGAAATGCCCGATATCGGTTCTTTTTCCGGTTCCTTCGGGAGTGACGCGGGAAGCGACGATGCGGAAAATGACGGCGACGGGACTTCCGCCGGACCGTCAGGTGGATCAGGGCGTCAGAATGGCAAGGGTACGGCTGGAAATGATCCGGCCCAGATTGCCAAGGCGTTAAAGACGATGTTGAGTCGCGACGGGAAAGAGTAGTACGCTCACGGTAACGACTGGGGAGGGGAATGAGCGACAGTGTGCTGACCGAAAAAAGCGAAGAAGAACTCTGGAAGGTATACCGCAAGACGAAAGACGAGGGTATTCGCAACCGTCTCGTGAAGCAGTACCTCCCGCTGGTGAAGTACGTCGCCGGTAAACTCGCGGTCGGCATGCCCCAGAACGTTGAGTTCGACGATCTCGTCAGCTACGGCGTGATCGGACTCTTTGATGCAATTGACAAGTTCGATCCCGGGAAGCATGTCAAGTTCAAGACGTACGCCGTAACACGTGTGCGTGGTGCGATCTTTGACCAGCTCCGGCAGCTTGACTGGGTTCCCCGTTCTATTCGTCAGAAGACGCGTGAGCTTGAGGACACGGTGCGCCGTCTTGAAGCGCAGCTGGGACGTGCCGCCACGGACCAGGAGATCGCCAAAGAGTTGGGGGTCAATGAAAAAGAGTTTGAGAAGCTGGTGCTCAAGATCAGCGGGACGACGGTGCTTTCCCTCAACGACGTGTGGTATTCCGGTGAGGATAACGACCGAATGTCGATCGGGGACAGTATTGAGAGTCCCCACAATCGGAATCCCGATTCGATCGTCGAGAAACAGGAAATCAAACGAGTCATCGTCGAGGCGATCAACGAATTACCGGATAAAGAGAAGAAGGTTCTCGTCCTGTATTACTACGAGAATCTGACGCTGAAAGAGATTGGCGCGGTTCTCGGCGTGACGGAGTCGCGGATCTCCCAGCTGCACACCAAGGCGATCGTGCGTTTGCGGGGGCGGCTGACCAGCGTCAAGAGGGGTATCATGTAACATGGTGACGATGGAGCAACTCCAGGCGTACATGCAGAAAGCCGCACAGACGGACAAAGAGAAGAAGTTTGTCAACGTCAGCGGTGCTACCCTGGAGGATGCGCTCCGTGAGGCCGCCGTCGAGCTCGGAATCGGGATAAAAAAGATCGAGTACGAGGTACTCGAAAAGGGCTCAGCGGGCGTTCTCGGAGTCGGCAAACGGCCATATCTCATCATCGCCTACCCGGCGCAGCAACAAGCGGATATCCTTGAAGGCGATGACAGCGTTGACCTTGACCTTGACTTCGGTTTCGATACCTCCGAACCGGAGCAGAAAGACGGAGAGCCGATAGTCAGGCTCACTCCTGACGGCGTGATGCTGAAAGTCACTCCCCCGATCGGCGCCGGCGAACCGGCGACGGAGCGCGAAGCGATTCAGGCGATATCGCATCGCACCAGCGAAAAGATCGACACCGCCATGGTCGCCAAGATCGTCAAACGGGCGGACGATGTATGGGTTAAGGTCGGTGATTACCCGTACAACCCGGCAAACGACGCGTATATTTCCACCGAAATTATAGAAGGCGAAATGAAAGCGACCGTGGTTCTGAGCCAACCCGGACCGGGGGGCGCAGACCCGAACGTCGACGCGATCCGGGCAGCCCTTGAGAGCAGCGGCGTTATCCACGGAATTCTGGAAGAGGCGTTGGGCGCGCTCGAAGACCATCCCCGATACCGCGAACCCGTTGTCGTCGCAGAGGGAACCCGGCCGGTCCACGGCGACGATGCGCGAATGGTCTTCAATTTCAAGACCGACAATAAACAGGTTCAACTGCAGCAGACGAAAGAGGGCCGCGTCGATTTCAAAGAACTGAACCGGATTGAGAATGTCGTCGAAGGGCAGGTGCTGGCACGGAAGGTGCCCGCCAAGCAGGGTGAACCGGGACAGACGGTCACCGGGCGCCTGATCCCCGCCAAGGACGGGAAAGATATCGATCCTCCCCTGGGACCGAACACGCGGCTTTCCGATGACGGCCGTAGCGTACTGGCCGAGATAAACGGCCTGGTCAAGCTCGTCTCAGGCAAGATCACCGTAGAAAAAATTTACATCGTCGAGGGCGATGTGAATATGAAAGAGGGCAACATTCGCTTTCTTGGTACGGTGATCGTCAAAGGCAGTGTTGATGACGGGTTCAGTGTCAACGCTGCCGGTGATATCGAGGTAATGGGGAACGTCGGGAAAGGTAATCTCGAGGCGGAAGGGGACATTATCGTCCACCAGGGGATCGCCGGAAAGGGTGAGGCACAGATCACGGCCGGAGGCAATATCTGGGCCAAGTTTATCGAAAATGCCAACGCCCAGGCGGGAGATATGGTGGTTGTTTCCGATGGTATACTCAACAGCAGCGTCTACTCGGACAAACGGATTATCTGCCGCGGAAAGCGTGCGAGTATAGCAGGTGGGCATGTTCGCGCGGCGGAAGAGATCGATACCAAGAACCTTGGAGCCCCGGCGGGAACGGAAACGCTTGTCGAGGTCGGGTATGATCCGAAGAGCCGTGAGCGGCTCCTGGAGCTCGAGGCCAAGGAACAGGAGTACGCGAAAGAGCTTGAAGAGATCGCCCTCAATGTGGGGACGATCGAACAGATGCGCAAGAACAAACGTAAAATTACGCCGGAGAAGCTGAAGCATTACAGCACGATGAAGGCGCAGCGTGAGAAACTTACCAAGCAACGCCAGAAAATCACCTCCGACATCAAGGCGATTCAGGCCTATCTGGACGAACTCAAAACGAACGGGCGAATCAGCGTATCCGGCACGGTGTTCTCCGGAGTGAAAGTGGCGATCAAGGACGCATCGCTGCAAATCCGCCGCGAATCGCGTTCGGTTACCTATATTTCCGAGGGCGGTCAGGTGAAGGTGACCAAATACGAAGAGAGTCACGCCGACATTACGATCCGGAAACGGGAGTCTGCGGATGTCAATTCAGCCAATTGATCTGCAGACGCTGTTTGTTCGCCTCAGCCAGATAGGGCGGGAGCAGTCGGCCCTGAAACAGGCGATCGCGCAAAACCAGGCGGTTACCGGAAGTGAAATTGCGCAACGATCCCAGGATGCGGGGCACACCGTGCGGGAAACCAGCGAGGTCTCCGAAGGGCCGGAAATGGTCAACGAAGAGGAGACCAACCAGACTGGTGAGCACGGGCGCGGCGGCGGTGAACCCGACACAAGCGAGGACGAAACCGAACAGGATAGTGAATTCCGGGATCCGGATCTCGGACAGAATATCGATCTGACAGGATAGGCTGATGACATTTGGCCTGTACCTCATGCTCAACCTCGTTATCCTCCTTTTTTTCGGCCTGTGGATTCGGCGTCTGGTCCTGCGGCGGTTACGTCCCGAACGGATCCTTGCGGACCTGGAGCGGGAAGTCCAGGAGGTCATCCAGAGTCTGAACAACGCCGGCGATCAGAACATCTCCCTGATTGAAGACCGGATCAAAAGCCTAAAAAACCTGTTGAATCGCGCCGACACTCAAATAGACGAGATGGAAGCACGTCTGCGGCAAATTGAGGACCGCAGAGCGGAATCGGACGAAGCGCACGGGGGGGATGAAGTCGCGCCAAGCGCTACAGAGGAAGAGCCCACCTACACGTTGCAGCTCCAGCGACCGCCCGAACGGATCGGTGCAGGAGACGGCGCGGAATACATTCCCGCGAACGACGTCAGCGACGCGATCGATGACGGTGTGGATCGACTTGACCCGCGGGATCAGGTGCGACGGCTCCATTCTCAGGGACTTTCGAGCGAGTTGATTGCCAACCGGACGGGAGTGGCGATCGGCGAAGTGGAGCTGATAATCTCGTTGGGAGCGAACCGTACACGATCATGAAGCTTGGAATCGATTTAGGCACAACCAATACCCTCGCAGCGTACATGGAAAACGGTCGCCCGCGTCTGATTCCCAACAGCCGCGGGCGATTTACCACTCCATCCGTTGTCGGACTTGACGGCAACGGCGCGCTGCTTGTGGGAGAGAGTGCCCGAAACCAGGTGCTCAGCGCTCCAACACGAACGATCGCCCAGGTGAAACGGTCGATCGGACGCCGCGTCGCGCTTCCCCTCGGCTCCGGTGCGTACAGTCCGGAAGAACTCAGTGCCCGTATACTCCAGACGATTCGAGCAGGCGCTCGGGACTACCTCGGAGACGAGTTGGAAGAGGCGGTTATTACCGTTCCCGCCCATTTTGACGACCGGCAACGCGCAGCAACCGTTGAAGCGGGGCTTCTTGCGGGGTTCCACCGGGTATCACTTCTGAACGAGCCAACCGCTGCGGCACTTCCATATGCGGCCCGCTCACGGAATCACGAGCGGATCGTTGTGTTTGATTTTGGCGGGGGAACCCTCGACGTCAGCTGTCTGGAACGGGACGGCGACGATTACGTCGTCCATGCCAGCGTGGGAGACGGCGAACTGGGAGGAACCGATATCGATCAGATTCTCTACCGCCGCTTTTCAGAACACATAGCCGCGAGTTCCGATCTGCATGCCGACGGCGATCCTCTGATCGCTCAGGTACTGCTGCAGGCGGCAGAGCACGCAAAGATTGAGCTTTCTGACCGGCTGCAGACGACGGTGACGCTGCCGTTTCTGAATCCAGGCGCCGGCGCCCCCCACATCTCCTTCGAGATTACCCGGGAGGAGATGGACGGGGCGATTCAACCGCTCATTGCACGTGCCCGGGCGCTCACCGCGCAGGCGCTGAGCGACGCCGGGTTTGACAGCCGTGGATTTGATACGCTTGTCCTGTCCGGCGGAAGCAGTCGTCTGCCGGCGGTACAGCAGTTTCTTCGTGACGACTACGCGGTCACTCCGGCCGCACGGGTCAACCCGGAGGAGGTGGTTGCCGGAGGGGCCGCGCTGTACGCGGCAACCGGCGGTGTGGCGGGACTTCATCTGCGAGAAGCGCTCTCCCACACCCTGGCGATCGAGCTTTCCGACGGAAGTTGCGTCCCTGTCATCCGGAAAAACCAGAGCCTTCCGGCAAGCCGAACACGGATCTTTACGACCGTTTCAGACCAGCAGGTTGAAGCGGAAATTCATCTTCTGCAGGGTGACAAACGGCGTGCGGCGGATAACCGTTCGCTGGGACGTTTCACCCTGACCAACATTGAAACCGCCGCCCAGGGGCGGGCCCGGATCACTGTGAGCGTCTCCGTGGATGAGGATGGGCTGGTCACGCTTCGCGCGGGAGACCGGACCACCGGCGTCCAGCGGCAGATGACAACGAAACCACGTTCGGAGTCTGTCCGGAACGCGATCGAGGGCGATGTATCGAAGTATCTCGAGTCGCTGCGGCGGCGGATCTCCGCACTGGCCCACCGGACGCGGGGTGATCTGAAAACGGAGATGGAGCAGATCGTTCAGCTTCTTGACGAGCAGCAGACCGCTGTCGGAGATGACATGGTCACGGTGCTGGAAACGCTGATTCTGGAGGCGGTTGCTGAACAGGGCAGTGTTGCGCCGGTAGGGGACGATCGTGCAGCTTCGTGAGGCGTATCTGGTTCTGGGAGTCTCTCCGGGTATCGACCAGGAGGAAATCCGGTCCCGGTATCGGGGCCTGGTGAAAGAGCTTCACCCGGACGTCTCGGGAGGTCATGATGAAGAGCTTGGTCGCATCATCGAGGCGTACCGCGTCATCGACATGGAGATCCGCAAACGCGGCGGCGGACGTCTCCGGGCGCGTCCCCGGACGCGTGCCGCCACGACAGCAACTGCGACGCGACCCACGAGTGCGCCACCGCGCCCCCGGCCGCGCGCGCATGCGGAACCGCACGAGCAACCGCGGCGTGCCGCGTACCGGGACGCGCCTGCCCCCGCGGAAGGTGATGCTCGGGACGTGTTTGCCCTGGGGCGCGTGGCAGTCACGGCGGGTGACCGCACCGCCCGGTGTCGTGCGATTCAGCGTCTGGCGGAAACCCGTCTGCGGAGCGCCGGCGTATTCATCAGGCAATGCCTGTTTGATACGGACCCGGTGATAAGCGTTCAGGCGGCGCGATCGTTCCCGTTGGTTCCCGGCAATCGAATGGAATCGGTGTTGATTGAACTCTTTGATCAGTTGACCGCACCGCAGTGTGAGGCGATTCTCGATACGATCGGACGACAGAGGCTCAGTATGCGGCGCTTCCTGGCGTACGCGGCGGCGGACGCGCGGCCATCAATTCGGCGACGGGCGATGGAGGTCCTCCGTGGAACGTGATACCACTTCAAATTCATTTGTGGACAGACTGGAGGCTCATCTTCTGGACAATCAGGGTGACCTGGAGACGATCCGCGACGATCTTTCCGCCCAGATAGAAGAGGCGCGTTTTCTCGGTGACGACTACCGAACCGACATACTTGATTCCCTTGTCACACTGATCGATCGCGGTGAGCCCGATGACGCCGATGTATTGCCGCTGATCTTTGCCCTTCGGGAAGGCCCGGCGGCGGGCGACAACGGCTTGACGGCAGAGGACGGGACGGCCCCCGTGACGGGGAGCGCTCCTGATAAGAGTACCGGGTTGGAACGCACCGATTCACCGGTCGCGTTTGAAATGCCCGATGACGATCACGAATTGTTTTCACTTCCCGCCGGTACCGAGACCCTCGTACGCGAATCGGAACGACTTGGTCGGCAGGCGTTTGTGATCGAGGTCGGAATCGACCCGAGCCTCATGGAAATCGCCCATGAGACGATCGAATCGGCGTATCCGGTCGTGCACAGTATTTTGCGTACCGATGGTCGCCTTCACGTACTTGTCGTCGCCGACCAGCAACCGCAACCGACGTCTCGCATCGCGGAAGCGCTGCCGGAAAAAGGAACCCCGTTTGATCTGAAAATCAGGCCGATTCCGTACGATCTGTTGAACGGATCCCCGTCGGTTGCCCAGTCGTGGTACGCGCGGGTGCCCGCGGTCCGCCTGACACCACAATATGAGACGATTGAGCGGTTCTTTGTCCTGGTGCGTGAAATGGAGCGCACCCACGGTGACCCTGCGGGAGCTGTGTGGGAGGAGTTTCACCGTACAGTTTCTGCAACGTTCCTGCTCGATTTGAAAGCGGTATTTGAAGAGATGCGGCCGACGGTCGCCGCAATTGCCCACGATTTCCGAAAACAGATCACCGTCAGGATCGGCGGAGATACCGACAAGGTCGCCGCATCGTACGCCGATCTTCTGCGGGAAATCGTGTTTGAACTGGTATGCAACGCGATTCAACACGGTATTGAACGCCCGGAGGAGCGTCGCGCCGCGGGAAAAGCGGAGGCGGGAACGATCCACATTCTGTTGCGCGAGACCCTCGGACGTCTGGTGATTCGCATCCATGACGACGGACGCGGTGTGAACCAGGAGGAACTGAAAGCGGCGTTTTCACGCCACTCCGATGGTGGGCTTGGACGCATCCGCGCAACGGTGGCGTCTCGCTTCGGCGGAAAACTCACACTGAAAACGGGGGAGCGCGGCACTACCGCAGAGATCGATGTTCCCTACGGCCCCGGTGTATACCGTGCGGTCACCTTCCACCGCCGCGGCGCCTGTTTTGCGGCGCCGGCGACGTTCGTTATCGCAACGCCGGAGTTGACGCAGCAGTCGGTTGTCGCCGATTCGGCGGGAACGCCGTTTGTCCGCATCTTTGGTCGTGTACTTCCCTTTTTGGAGGCCCATTCCGGGGAGTTTGTCGTCAACGCCGGCGGTGTTGGACCGCGGCATGGAGTCGTACTCAAAGTCGGATCGAGAGAATGCGTACTCGCCGCCGACGGTCTTGATGGAGAAGCGCATGCGGTTCCAGTGAATGAGGAGCCAGGACGTGTCGCCATCGACGGCTTCGATGAGCCGGTTATGGCGCTGCCGCTGGAGCGAGTGCTTGAACGCATGTCTCCCGTGGAGCCTGCTGCCGAGACCCGGTAGTTCAATTCGGAATTTCCGGGAAGACAAAAAAAGGGATGATGTGCCTGGACGTCGGTACACACCATCCCCAAAAGCTATTGCTTTTCCTTATTCATGAGTATCGGCCGACAGGCTGCGGATCTTGACCGTTTTGTCCGTGACATTGTCAGGTGCGTCAGTAGTGGCTCCGCAGCGCCCCACAGCGCCCGGGAACTCACCCCAGCCGGTCAATAAACGCGACGTGATAGCCACATGAATCGGCGATTGCCTGGTAAATTCGTTTCGATTGGGCCACCACCGACGCGATATCACCGGCCCGATTGCCGATCTCTGCCGCAAGCGCGTCATTTGCCAGAAAACCCGCGAGCTCTCTGAACTCAGCGGATGAAAGACGTGCGTCTATCTCGTCCAGGTCGTGAAGCAGGGCAACATCCGGTGCGGCGGCAGCGCTGCACGCCGCTATCCCTTCGGTTGCGATCTCCATGATCCGGACGATTTCGGCGCGGAGATCGCTCAGGACGGTCTGTGCTTCGGCGTGGACCATGGGAGCGCGTGCGGGCCGCGCCGGAATCGGTGTCGCATGGCGGTGTATTTCCCCGGCGACCAGATCGAGTCGATCCGAGATGTCGGGGAGGCGGGCGATACGCTGGATCGGCGTTTCCAGCGAAATCCCGGTGATTGCGCTCCCGGCGGGGGAAAGCACAACGGTGGAAATCTCGGGAAATCGGTGGACCTGCTCCGTAAACCATGAACGATAGATCGCCATCCGACGATCGCTCATCACCGTTCCACCACCGGCTGCTGGAACCGGTTGCGGATCTGCGCCCTGCAGATAGCGGGTCATACCGTGCTCCGCCGGGGACAGGCGGTCGGCGTGATTTCGGAGACGGTTTTCGAAAAAAGAATCGGCACAGTGCGTCTGGTTGTCGGGAAACGCGAGATCGACGCCGGCGAGGGCGATATCCCGGGCACCAAGCAGGCGTGCCAGATCCCAGGCGGAGGTAGCCACAGAACCGCCGGCGCCGAGTTTACGGGCACGGCCGTGGCGCGTATCAAAGAACATGCCCAGGGGGAACAGCGACGCCGAGATAAGGACCGGACCGCGCCACAGACGAAAACTCCGCGGGTGCGTTGCCGGTTCCGCCACCAGGAGCGTCTCTTTCAGCGTGACGCGGTCAAGGTGCCGGGAGTTCCAGTACTGCGGGTCTGATACGACCGCCACGTGCGGTGAAATACCCCATCGCTGGAGAACTGAAACCGCAGTATCCACCGCGATTATCACATGCCGGGTGGCCAGTTCGTTTATCGTGTCCCTGAGCGCATCGAGGGTCGGGCCCGCGCCACAGACCAGCGCGGGCAGTTCCGCGGCGACGCCCTCAAGGCGCTCGATTCCGGGAAGCGCTCCATTCACGGCAAGATTGCGAATCCCGTTGCGAACCCACAGCTTCCCAAACCGGCGTAACGTGTTGCGGTTGACCTCGTTGCGTTCACGGGCGTAGTGCAGCGTGTCGAGCACACGCCGCGCCGGCTCATCCGCATACGCGGTGACCGCGTCGAGGGGAACAATGATCGGATTGGTGATGCCGAGGTCACGAAGAACCACCGGAATCACGCCGGGGAGCCACGCCGGAACGATCCGGTCCGGCCCGACTGATCGCCACCATTCCGCCGGGCGTATCGAAAGGGCGGCACGCAGGAGATCCGGGGAAAAGACCACCGCGACAACCGGCTCCCTGCGCGTCGCGCCGAGGGCGTTAAGAAAGTATCCCAGACCGATGCCGACGAGGACGAACCCGTCGCCCTGTTCCTGTTCGGACAGGCGTTGATACCGTTTGACCGCTTCCTGGCGCGGATTGAATCGACTGTGGACCCAACGGCTCGCCAGTTGCATCGTCCAGTCCCCGTTTCGGCTTCTGGCCGGCACCAGCTCTTCCGGTGAAACCGATGGGGCGTGCTCATCGATGAGCAGGTGAGCGATATCGCCGGCCAGCGCCGGTCGGTGCTGCTCGATTTCGTCGATCAGAGCACGCGTGGTTGCGTCTATCGTTTCCACGGGCCGCCCACGCCAGATCACTCCAGCTCCAGCACCAGGCTCATTCCCGGCCGGACCGGTGTCCCCGGGGCGGGATCCTGACGGACAACATACCCGCTTCCCTCGATGCGTACACGAATATTGTCACGACCGAGGAGGGGAATCAGCGTGCGGATCGGCAGACCGCGGTAATCCGGAACGGTGTCTGAAAGCTCCGGGAGCACCGGTTCCTGCACGGAGATGCGACCACTGTGTTCGGTCACGGTATCGGTATCGCGGGGAATGTCCCAATACGGCACAAGAAATTCGATCAGAGCGTCCACCGCTGGAGCGGCGATCCGTCCACCGTAGAACTCGTCGCCGCGGGGGTGGTCGATTACGAGGTACACCACCAACTCCGGCCGATCCGCGGGAAACAACGCAAGCGTGGAGGCGATAAAATGCTCGTCCGAGTACTGGCCGGATTCCGCATCAAAAACCTCCGCGGTTCCCGTTTTTGCCGCTATTTCGACACCTTCCACCTGTATACGGCGGGCGGTTCCTCCCGGCTCAGTGGCACTGTTCATCAGGTCAAGCATCGTCGCCGCCGTCCGTGGAGAGATCACCTCCCGGATCGGTTCCCGGCCAAAACGGCGCACCGTTTCCCCTGATGCCGCGATGATCCGATCCACGATCTGGGGCCGCAGCAGAATTCCCTCGTTCGCCAGGACCATCGCCGCGGCTACCATCTGGATCGCAGTGGTGCCGATCTCCTGGCCGATCGCCAGCGTCTGCCGCGTGCGGGCGGACCAGTCATCCGGTGGTGCGAGGAGCCCCCGTTCCTCTCCGTTTAAATCGATACCGGTCTCTTCTCCAAAACCGAAGCGCCGCAACATCGCATAAAACGAGCCGGGATCTATGTTTTCCGACGCGTACGCGGCGCCGACGTTGCTGGAAAACTTGATGATCTCCCGGGGCGTCACCGTTCCATAATCGGCAAGATCGCTGATCACAAAGCGGTCGTCGTCGGCGCGGTATCCACCGGTGGTGTTGAACGTATCGTCGAGGTCGATGGCGCCAAGGTCGAGAAAACTTGCCAGGGTGAATACCTTGAATACGCTGCCCGGCTCGTAAATGCTGGAAATCAGCCGGTTGCGCCGCTCTTCGCTGGTGTACTCACGAAACGTATTGGGGTCGAACGACGGTTGCGCCGACATCGCCAGAATATCACCGGTCGGAGCGTGGGCGACCGCGATCATGACGCTGTCCGCGTCATACGTTTCCCGCAGTTCCCGGCCCAGGTCGTCGGCGTAACTCTGGATTGCCAGATCGATTGTGAGAAACACCTGGTGACCCATAATGAGCGGACTTTCCGTCTGTGTGCTCGCCGGTGGGAGAAGATCCCCGGAAAACATGTATTCGATTCCGGAAAGGCCCGCCCCGTCGACGCCGACGTAACCAACGACCGCCGCTGCGGCCTCACGCTCCGGATAGCTGCGTCCAACATCGTCCTCAAGCCGAATTCCCGCAAGGGTGCCGGCGGTGATCTCCCGTTGGATTGCGCTGCTCTGACTCGGCGTGATCGTCCGCTGAACGATAAGAAACCCGTTTGCGGTCTGAAACCGCATCTCCAGCTCCCGAGGAGAGAGTTCCAGGATATCCGCAAGTATCCGAACCGTGCGGGACAGGTTTTCTATTTCCGGTTTCCACGCGGTCACCGTATCAAGACGCGTCTGAATTCCGAGGATTCGACCGCGCCGGTCAAGAATCGGTCCTCGTTCTATCTCGGGTGTTCGTGAAACGGGAGCGGTACCGGTACCTGACAACATCACCCCCGCGTAGCGCACAACCAGCAGGAGCGCGACCGCCGCAAGAAAGATGCCGAAAATTCTGAGCCGTTGTGTCCGCTTACCGGTGGTGTCGTCCAACGAAGATTACCTTTCCTATGAGCGCCGTAGTAGAAACACCCCCGTAGTGCCGTGAATCGATAGAGGACCGGGCGTTATCTCCCCGCAATTCCATGAGGGAGTGTCTATGGTAGCCCGCAAGCCGTTTGACCGTCGGTTGTCCGTTATCGGGATGACGGAACAACAGAACATCCCCGGGACGCGGCGGGCCAAACGCAAACGCAAGGCGGTTGACCACCAGGACTTCCCCTGGAGCGATCTTCGGGAGCATACTGTCGCCGTCAACGGCGAAAAGCTCCACCGAAAGGGACAACAAAGCCGCAAACACCCCGACCGTCGCAAACGCGGTGAGATAGGGAAAACGCACAAGGCACTATAATATGGTCCATTTTTCTTGTCGATACTGCTATCATATGGGAAGCGTGATTGAGCACCAGAAAGTAGCCCGGAGACGAAAACACGTCAGTACGCAGAATCCTCCCCGAATGGTGTCACTGCTCCGCCGGACCGACGTGTCCCGGCGTAGTGGCGGCGGGCGCAACGCGCCGTGGGTACTGCGCGGAATTCCAAAGCGTCGTCTGAAAACGGCTGTCGGATTACTGTCACGGGCGACAGCACGGCGGGGGAGTGCCAGGCTGGACGCGTTTTTTCAGATCAATCAGGCAGAGGTTCCCGTCCTGATCGCCGCGGTGGCGTTCGCGATTCTCGCCAACCTGATGCTCCTCTCCTTTCGTTCAGACCGGATCATTCTTTCCGGCGTTGTTTCGGACATCGCCCTGCCACCGCAACAGGAACTGGTCGTGCGTTCAAATATCACGCCGACCCGGAACGACTTTGCGGTTATCGGTGAGGTCGCCGGGGTTGATCCCGCCCAATTTGCCAAACTGGAGGTTACTACCTACACCGTCCAGCCGGGAGATACCCTTGGTGAGATAGCTCTTGAGCACGACCTCGAACTGGACACGCTGATCAGTTTTAACCAGATCGAAGACGTTCGCCGTCTGCAGGCGGGGGCAACATTCGAAATTCCCAATCGGGACGGCTTGCTCTACACGGTGAAACCCGGTGACTCACTGGCGGGGATCGCATCACGGCAGGGAACAACGGTAAACGCAATCCTTGATGCAAACGATCTTCGGAGTCAAACGATCGATGTGGGGCAGGTACTGTTTGTTCCCAACGCAAAACTCAACGACACCGAACTCAAGATCATTCTCGGGGAGCTTTTCGAGTGGCCGACGCGCGGCCAGTTTACGAGCGGATTCGGTATGCGCGCAGATCCGTTTACCGGGGTGCCCCGTTTTCACAACGGTATCGACCTGGCAAATCGGCCGGGCACGCCGATTCGTGCGGCCGCGGGAGGTCGGGTGGTTCACATCGAGAGTCAGATCGGCAATTACGGCCGCTTTGTAATCGTACGCCACCCCGACGGATTTCAGACGCTTTACGCGCACCTGGATTCATTCACCGTCAGGAACGGCCAGTACATCGATCGCGGAACGACTGTCGGAAGAATGGGAAATACGGGCCGGAGTACCGGTCCCCATCTGCACTTTTCAGTGATTCACAACGGGACATTTGTAGACCCGTTGCGTTATCTCCGGTGATGTGGTAAGGATAGGAATGATGCGAAGATTGGTTATCGCGGTGGTAATACTCTTTGCCGTGTTCTCGTTTATCAACGCGTACACCCCGGTTTGAGAACACCCCGTCTGAGATAGTTATTCCCACTGATTTGTGAGGCCTGCGACCGGGCGTACGTCGGTAGATGCGCGCTCGCCGTTCAGGCGCTTTCAAAAATTACCTATTTCTGAAAGCGCCTCAGGCGTTTTTCCCGTGACAGTGCTTGTATTTTTTCCCGCTTCCGCAT
>JAQIBO010000313.1 GCA_027859055.1 Spirochaeta sp. | reverse complement strand
CTGAAACACCTTCCCGTTGATTACCTCAAAATCGACGGCTCGTTTGTACGGGGGATTGCCGACGAGCCGATTGACTACGCGCTGGTCGAGTCGGTAAACAACATCGGTCACGTGATCGGGATGAAAACAATCGCCGAATTTGTGAAAGACGAACGCATTCAGCGTATTCTCGAAGAGATGGGTGTGGACTATCTCCAGGGATACCAGATCGCGAAACCCTCGCCGTTGTAGATTCTACCGGAATCCGTATGCCGTCTCCCCGCATTATCGCCCTGACCGGCCTCAAACATGTCGGCAAAAGCAGCGTCTGCCGCTATATTGCAGCACATTCAAACCGGCTGAACGCAGACACCGATGATGAGATCGTCAGTGCCGCCAAGGCCCGCCTGCCCCGGGCCCCCGGCCTGACAGCAACTCCCCGGGACGTGTATCTTGAGCTCGGTGCAGCAACGTTCGCCACTCTGGAAACGGTGGCTGTCGAGACCGTTATCAACCGCGCAGAACGCGAAGATGTCGACATCGTCCTCGCCACCGGAGGAGGGATCTGTGACAACGCCGATGCGTTCACGCTTCTCCGGCAGCGTGCGGAGATCGTGTTTCTTGACGCACCTCCCGATTCTCTCTACCCCCGCATCGCTGCGGGAGGCGTACCGGCATTCCTGGACCCGGAACGCCCGTTTGATCATTTCATGGAATTAGCGGCTTTGCGCCGCGAGCGGTATCGAACCGCCGCACGCTATCGCATAGATGTGAGCACGCTGAATGTGGACGAAATCGGTGATGCAATTATCGATCACTTCCGGTAGGATCACCGTATGGCAGGAAACAGTTTTGGTCAGGCATACAGAATCACAACCTTTGGCGAGTCTCACGGTGGCGCCGTGGGTGTCGTTATCGATGGGGCCACTCCGGGCGTCGACATCTCCACCGCAGACATTCAGGAACAACTCGACAGGCGTAAACCCGGGCAATCTTCGATTACCACGTCCCGCACAGAACCGGACACGGTCCATATTCTCTCGGGAATATTTGAGGGCAAGACAACCGGCACGCCGATCATCATGATTCTGTATAACGCCGACGCGGATCCCTCCGCGTACGACGAGATCAAGGACAAATTCCGGCCCGGGCATGCCGATTATACCTACCTGCAAAAATACGGTATTCGCGACTGGCGCGGCAGCGGTCGCGCCTCCGGGCGGGAAACATCCGGGCGCGTCGCCGCGGGCGCTCTGGCACGCAAAATTCTGGAAGCTCGCGGCGTGCGGGTACTGGCGTATACCAAACGGAGCGCAGGTATCGAGTGCGTCGACTTTGTCCCGGAAGAGATCGAAAACAATCCGTTGCGTGCATGTGACCCCGTCGCCGCGGAACGGATGCTTGAAAAGATCAACGCTATCAAGGATATCGAGGACAGCGTCGGGGGTGTAATCGAATGCCGTATAAGCGGCATACCGGCCGGGCTCGGAGAACCGGTATTCGACAAACTGGACGCCGAACTCGCCCACGCGATGCTGTCGATCGGGTCGGTAAAGGGGATCGAATTCGGCGCCGGCTTCGCTGCCGCCGAAATGACGGGCAGTCAGCACAACGACCAACTCGATGAGTCGGGGTTCCAGACCAATAACGCCGGGGGAATCATCGGCGGAATTTCCACCGGAGAAGAGATCCTGTTTCGCATCGCAGTCAAGCCGACGAGTTCCATCGCGCGCGCGCAACAGACAGTTGACATCACCGGCGCACCACAGACGATCCGAACGGAAGGACGGCATGATGCGTGTATCTGTCCGCGAATCGTCCCGGTCGTCGAGGCGATGACCTGTCTGGTCCTCCTCGACCACACCAAGCGCCAACACGCTATGCACGCCTAAAAGGAGTCTGCCATGGATCCGGAAAACGCAGCGCCCGTTGCGGTATGGGCCGCCGAACGCCTGTACTGGGTGTTCCTCGGACTGATCTTTCTCAACGTCCTGCAACGGAAGCATCAGAAGTACGCCCAGAAAAAACGTATGGCTACGCTGAGTCTTGCCATCGGGTTGTTTTTGCTGCTTGTCGCGGGGCAGACGATAAATGTACTCGGCGGTTCCGACTGGATGTTCTACGTTGCCGTAGCGTTCTTTGGAGGAATTGTATACATCTATCGTGACCAGATGCTTCCGTTTCGCCTGAGGTCCGCAGTGGACGGTCGCTGGCTGCAGTCTCACGAGATTCTCTTTGATGACGCCCACGGTGACGGCCCGAAGGACGAGAACGCATCGGAATCAGAATCGGAAGCCGACTCAGGCGGCGGCCACGACTCCGAGCCGGACAAGTCGGAAAACTGACGCGGCGCAACGAGCCGGCCGGCGGCCAATCAGTCATTTCTATCGGTCGTTTCTATCGGTCGTCCCTGTCGCGGCCTCGCTGGAGCTCCCGCGGCATCAAATCATCTTCAACGTCCGTCTCATCTCCTCCGCCCGTATTCGGGACCAGCGCACGGACAAGCACCATCAGGCCGACACCGACGAGGATGAGCGGCCACCAGACGGTGGCCATTCGGACCAGGCTGGTTTCTACGATTTTGAGGCTGAACAGAAGAAAAACACCCGACAACAGGACGATCGCAACGCCGGGGGTCACGAGGGTGAACCGATAGGCCCCGCCTTTTCGAATGCCGTACACCACCAGCGCAACACCAACGATCGTCATGAAGACGGGCCACACACTGGTGGCGGGAACCAGCGGCAGCGCCGACTCCCAGAGGAGCCAGAATCCACCGGTCAAACTCAGCAATGTCCCGGTAAACGCGTTACTGTCTCGGCCATCGGGAAGGAACGCCCGCCAGAACAGAAGAACGCCACCTCCAAAAAGCAGAAACGGCAGAATGAGCGCCCCGATCGTCAGCACACCGGTCGTTATGAGTAGGAGAGCAGCTCCGCAGCCAAGGAGCAGTATTCCGAGAATGACTTTCCGGTCCATGCTTGAAGTCTATCGAAAATCTCCGCGCGTTGCATCGGGATCACATAAAAAATTGCACGTTCTGTTGCGCCGGCAACCGCTGCAGGATATCATGGCACCGATGCAACGCGCCCGACCGGCTATCACTATTTCTTTGTTCGTCATACTCGGTATTCTGTCGCTCTCGCTACGCCCGCTGGGTAATGAAACCGACGGGGCGCTTCGCAATTACAATGCCGAAGCGGAAAGTGGCGCACCGGCGTTTCCCATCG